>NZ_LBNA01000026.1:0-48665 GCF_001005515.1 Acinetobacter sp. Ag2 | reverse complement strand
AACATTGTTAGCAGGGATTAAAATAAAGTTAGAATCAGTTTAGCATTGAATATAGGACAGCCAAATAACAATCAATTTTATAATGATGAGGAAGTCCAACGAGATCATCTGTATCAATTAAATATGCTTATCTGTGACTCACAAATTTTCTAAGAATCTTGATAAAAGTATAGGGTCTGTGGACAATTCGTCTATGTTTGCGACTAGGTGTGTTTTTTAGGCGATTCTAGGCGCGAAATACGAAATTTAGTCATTCTAAATAAGTAGTTCGTAACGACGAAGCGACAAAAAACACGCTAGTCCCCGCTGCGCCTTGCGCTGCAAACAAAGCAGTGCTTTGTTCTGGCTCAGGGTTGTGGCTAAAATTATCTCAGGCTACGTTATGAAACTTAAAAATAGTCTCGCTATTCTCTTCATTTCCTTGCGGAGTATACTCCTCATACCTGCTCAATTTTAACCTAAACGCAAGCCATTTATGAAATGTAAACAGACCCTAAGATGAAGATTTTTTTATGAAAGAGAGGAATGATGATCGTTAGATAAGTTCATGAGAAAAATAGACGTTTACCCATACCAAGCTCGGAGCGCCCTGTAATATTCGGATTTGATCGTCACGCCAACTACAGGACAGCAAATCAAAAGTATTGGTGACTTTTGATCTCTCTGCGGATACATGGGTAATGTATTGCGGGAAGTAGATTACTCTAATTTTGATCAACTTGGGTAAATATTTAGTCGAATTATATTTTTTTGAGTAAAAAATAGACGAATAATTTAAACAGATTGAATAGATAAAATTTGAATTTAAAAACAGGATGTCAATGCATCCTGTTTTTAATAAATAGCTTAGTTCAATGATAGAGAAAACAATTAACGTTTAACCACAATCGAATCAATTCCACTATGTTGTAAGGTTTGCTGAGCGATGACTGCGGCATTCTGTGATTCATATGGACCAGAAATCACACGATACCAAGTTTTACCACCCTCAGTACTTTGTACAACATCAGCAGATAAACCATTTAAAATGATTTCGGCACGTCGAGCATCTGCGGCATCGGGATCATCATAACTACGAACTTGTAAGATGTATTCAGGTTGAGCAGGTGCTGTTCGTTCAGCATTGACACCGACATCAACATTGTCAGTTTGAGTTTGAGAAGGTGCTTCAACAATAACGGGTTGCTGCTGATTTTTATTCTCTGGAACCGCTTGTTCAGGAATCGGCGTCACTTGTTGTTGTGGCAACAAATCATAAAAGCGATAGTCTTTGTTGGTATCTTCTTGATAATGTTCAGACGTAATTTCATTTCGAGGTTGAACAGGCGCCCACGGTTTCCAGAGCATCAGAGCGACACCAAAACTTAACACGATTAAAATGACCACAAGCATCCCTAACCATTTAGGAATCAATGGTTGTTTAGGTTTGGTTGGTCTTTCAGACACACCGCGTTGCGTTTTTCCAAACACGAGAAATCCTCTTATTATTTATTGTTTAACATCGCGTTCAAGCATAGTTTCGCTTGAGCGCGATGTAAAGTAATGATTTATTGCTGACTTACATGCTTTCAGGTGCAGAAACACCAAGCAGTTCTAAACCATTACGAAGAACTTGCTGAACATTGGCAGAAAGCAATAAACGTGCTTGCGTCAATTCAGCATCATCACCTAAAACTTTATTCTCGTTGTACCAACCATGGAATAAAGCTGCAAGTTCTTTCAAGTAGTTACCCACTTGATGCGGTTCATAATTGTTTGCTGCACGAATAATCACTTCAGGGTATGCCGCAAGTTTCGCTAAAATCTCAGCCTCTGCTTCAAGTTCTAATTTTGCAGCAAATTGACGCGCACTTTCAGGATCAAATTGAATATTTGTTGTTGCCGCTTTTTCTAACATACGGCAAATACGAGCATGTGCATATTGAATATAATACACTGCATTGTCTTTGCTTTGTGATACAGCTAAATCTAAATCAAAATCAATGTGTTGTTCAGATTTGCGCATAACATAATAGAAACGTGCTGCATCATTTCCAACTTCTTTACGAAGATCACGTAAAGTCACAAATTGACCAGAGCGAGATGACATTTGTACCATCTCACCACCGCGCCATAAGCTTACAAACTGGACCAATAACACGGTGAGTTTTGATGAGTCATAACCCATTGCATCAATAGCTGCTTTTACACGTGAAATGTAACCGTGGTGGTCTGAGCCCCAAATATCAATCAGGTCAGTATAACCACGTTGTAACTTATTCAAATGGTAAGCAATGTCAGAAGCAAAATACGTGGTTTGCCCATTACGACGTTTTACAACACGATCTTTTTCATCACCAAATTCAGTCGATTTAAACCAGATGTTGCCATCTTTTTCATAAAGATAGCCACGTTGATCTAAAGTTTGTAGGGCTTCGTCAATTTTATCAGTCAACGATGCTTCACTAAACCATTGGTTGAAAGTTACGCCGAACTCACCAAGGTCATCTTTAATATCATCTAAAATGGCATGTAATGCAGCTTGATGGAACACACGATAGCCTTCACCAACCAATGTTTGTGAATTTTGAATCAAGCCATCGATATGCTTTTCTTTATCGCCTGAAAGCACAACTTTATTGCCATCTGCATCCAATTCCTCAGCGTATTGAACGTCTTCTGGAACATCTTTATAGATATCAGCAACAGCACGCACATAAGCATCACCATCTTTATCGATAATGCTTTGAGCAATTTCTTTAACGTAATCACCTTGGTAGGCATTTTTTGGGAAAACTAAAGTTTGCCCAGTCAATTCTAAGTAACGTAAATAAGTAGAGGTCGCAAGGATGTCCATTTGACGTCCTGCATCGTTGACATAATATTCACGATCAACTTTAGCACCTGTTGCTTCGAGTAATGTAGCAACAGTCATCCCGTAAGCTGCACCACGACCATGACCGACATGTAGGCTAGAGGTTGGGTTGGCAGAAACGAATTCAACTTGAATCTTTTTAGCTGCATTGGCTTGGGTTTTACCAAACAAATCTTTTTGTGCTTGAATTTGATCAAGTACAGCAAAGCGTTGATCTGCATTGAGGAAGAAGTTAATAAAACCAGGTCCAGCAATTTCAGCTTTTGCGATATCAACCACTTCTGGGAGGTTTGCTAAAATTTTCTCAGCAAGATCACGTGGTTTCATACCCGCAACTTTTGCACCCATCATGGCAATGTTTGATGCGAAATCACCGTGGCTTCGGTCCTTGGTTCGCGTTAAAACACTTGTGTTTTTCCAGTCAGATGGAAGAGTCCCTTCAGCTTGTAGGGATTGCACTGCATGATCAAGAGCTGCTTGTATGGCCGTATTCATAATCTATAGAGAAATAAATGTTGCAGAAAAACGCTAAATATAGCAAATTTTGAGCCTTTTAGGTGAATGCATTTGTATAGAATAAAACTTATTCAATCAGAAAGATCGTAGTGTGAGAGATTTGATCTATTCTCGAGTTTTATATGATCAACTGACAGCCTAGATAACCTGAGTTCGATAAAAATCCTTGATGAAAGATGATACATCCAAACCGCCTGATTATTCATACAAGTGATTTGGATGATTCATTTATTTTGTACTTTTTGAATTATTGATGGTCTTGCTATCTTCAGGCGACATGGATGTCGCCATGTTGAGCGGGGGTAAAGGATGTACCCCTCGCTCAACGAAAGATTTTTGTCACTTTTCATCTCTGAAAAGTGAGGGATCGCCTACGCAAAAGAATTTAAACTTTAGCACTAAATCGTGGCAGTGCAAGCTTTAGATCATCAAACAATTTATTGATCGCCTTCATTTTATTGATCAGAGAAATGAAACTATATTGATGGTTGCGCTTACGAAGCTCCGCTCCTCATCCAAAATCGGATGAAAATCCAGCAAAAATCCAGCAAAAATCCACATAGATTTATTATCTTTCAATGAGTTGAAGATTTGATTGCATCGAATTCACGTTAGATAGATCTTCTTTCAAAAAAGGATAACAAATGATGTTGGTGAGCTTTTTGGATCAATTTGATCATCAGGAAATGAAAAAAGAACAAATTATTCGGTTGTTTAGTTAAGTCCAAGATCTTGAATTTTCAAACTCAGGCTATTTTGTACTGGATATTCCAAATTAAGGACAAATCATTCTGTTATTTTGGTTTGTTGACAGCAAACACTTGATCTTGCGCTACGACAAAAATATCCCTACCGCACAACAAGGCGAATCTTGGTTAACTTGTAATGAACAAATGAATTCGAAATTTTTTGATATTGGCGACGATACTTGGCTGCCTTTAAACACAATCATTACATTGGAGCTTGCTTTAAATAGCATAGCCATGTTCTACGATGAACCAATGCGCTTACCTAATGAAACAAAGTGGCAAAATGTGTTGGATGTGATGTGGAATGATTGATTGTTTCACTCAGCTGAAAAGCATAAAATTGCCGTGCTAATTCAATTTTGAGTTCTCATGTCAAATATTCCTCCCACGATTATCGGAAATATTCCGAAACTCCCTGCAAAATTCGCTGCATGGATCATGCCTTTTTTCTTATCCTGTTTAATGAGTGGCATGGTGTCATTGATCAATATGTTCATCAATGTGGGTTTAGTGGAGGGTTTTTTGGCAAAATGGTTTTCGGCATGGATGGTTTCGTGGACCGTGGCATATCCAGTGGTATTGGTTGTTTTGCCGTTAGTACGTCGACTCACAGCTGTTTTTGTGGATATGCCCAAATAATTTAGTAGGTTGCTTACATGCAACTTACAGGTTTGCTGAGCAATTCAGCATGACCATTGTTAAAGGTGTAAAGTTTAGAATTATTAAAAATCTTAATCACTTTAGCCTTACTGAGCGCAGCTTGGAAACTTGGCATTTTTTTCGCATTGACCAGATCAAAAGGATTGCCATAGTTTTTATTGTCAATTAAAAACTGAACTTGTCCTGCTTGAGGGTCATGTGCTTTGAGTAATTCCTTAGCATCTTTGTCTTCAATACTAAATCCAGATTTTTGTGAAGGAATTTTACAGTTCAGACGTAAATACAAAATATTGCCGTCAGCAGATTTGTTTTGTAGGGTATAAATTCCTTGTAAATCATTTTCAATATAGACCCATTGTCCAGTAGGCATATTGAGTTTCATTTGTTCAAGCTTTTCTAAGGTTGCTTTACTGACATCGACTACGCCTTGTTTATCGACTTCTGGAACTTTTGCTTCGCCTAGACCAACCAAGCTTTTCACTTTTTCAGTGGTTTTGGAAACACTAGAAGATACTTTTTTGGCTGTTTGACAACCTGTGCAGATGACTGCAGTGCTTAGTAGAAGTATAAAAATATTTGTGTTCATTGTTATTGGTTTTGCTTCATTCAATTAAGGACAAAATAAATTGAAATACGAAAAAAATCAATCGTAGCTCAATGACATTGGAAATCGATAGATTTTAAAATTTGGATTAATTCATTGTTATTGATATAAAAAACAATAGATTGTATTAAATATTTAAAGAATTTGTAAAAAATGAGAATAATTTATCATTCTGTAAAATACTTTGAATATCACTATCACGTATCTAAATACCCATTTAGTGAAAAATAGGCTTAAGCTTGTATGCGACCAAAGTCGTAGCTTAGCAAAAGATAGAAGCAGAATGATTGCTTCAATGAGAATGGAAATGCCAACGGAAACCTTGAAAAAATATCCTCTATATATTCATTACGCAGGCAATGCCTTACTAGAACTGCCATTACTCAACAAAGGTTCAGCTTTCACAGAGGAAGAAAGAACCCAGTTTAACTTACATGGTTTGATTCCTCATGTGATTGAAAGTATCGAGGAACAAAGTCAACGTTCTTATCAGCAGTATTGTTCTTTCAGTGAAGCAATCAATAAGCATATTTATTTACGAAATATCCAAGACACCAACGAAACACTTTTTTACCACCTGATTGAAAATCATTTAAGTGAAATGATGCCGATTATTTATACTCCAACAGTGGGTGAGGCATGTCAGCGTTTTTCGGATATTTATCGACGTCATCGTGGCGTATTTATTTCATACCCTGATCGTAAATATATTGATGAGATCATCCATAACGTCAATCGTAAGAATGTTAAAGTGATTGTGATAACAGATGGTGAACGTATTCTTGGTTTAGGTGACCAAGGTATCGGTGGTATGGGGATTCCAATCGGAAAATTATCACTTTATACCGCTTGTGGTGGTATTAGCCCTGCATATACTTTGCCAATTACAATAGATGTGGGAACCAATAATCAACAATTACTCAATGATCCAATCTATATGGGATGGTCACAACCACGTGTCAGTGGTGACGAATACTATGAGTTTGTTGATGAAGTCATTGCTGCGGTAAAACGTCGTTGGCCAAAAGCTTTGATTCAGTTTGAAGATTTTGCACAAAAAAATGCCATGCCTTTGTTAGAAAAATATCGTGATAAGATTTGTTGCTTTAATGACGATATTCAAGGTACAGCAGCAGTGTGTGTAGGAACACTGATTGCGGCAAGCCGTGCGGCAGGCAAACAATTGAAAGATCAAAAAGTGACTTTCTTGGGTGCAGGTTCAGCAGGTTGTGGTATTGCAGAACAGATCATTGCGCAAATGGTGGCGGAAGGTTTAACTGATGCTGAAGCGCGTGCACAAGTATTTATGGTTGATCGTTTTGGTCTCATCACAGAAAATCAGCCAAACCTACTTGACTTCCAACGTAAGCTTGCACAAAAGCCTGATGATGTTGCACATTGGGGCAATCCAGAAGAAATAATTTCTCTACTGGATGTCGTTAAAAATGCCAAACCAACAGTATTGATTGGTGTATCGGGTCAACCGGGCTTATTTACAGAAGAAATCATTAAAACCATGGCTGAAAATTGTGAATATCCAATTGTGTTGCCTTTATCGAACCCAACTTCACGTGTAGAAGCTGTGCCTGCTGATATTATCCAATGGACAGAAGGTAAAGCATTAATTGCAACAGGTAGCCCGTTTGCGCCAGTGAATTATCATGGAGAAACCTTTAATATTTCACAATGCAATAACTCTTATATTTTCCCAGGTATTGGTTTAGGTGTTGTGGCTGTTCAAGCAACGCGTGTGACAGACAATATGCTGATGGCATCAAGTTCCGCTTTGGCAGATTGCTCACCGAAGTTAAACGATATCCATGCGGACTTATTACCTGATTTAAACGAATTGCAGAAAGTTTCTAAAATTATTGCATTTAAAGTTGCTCAAGCAGCAATGCAAGATGGTGTTGCGACGGTAATGAGTGATGAGCAATTACTCGAAAGTATTGAACAGAACTTTTGGAAACCAACTTATCGTGATTATAAGCGCGTTCCTTTTTAAGTGTTTTTAATTTTTTATAGAAGGGGCAAATTGCCCCTTTTGTAATAGGATAAACGGGTAAAATTGGAGATTTACATTGATTTAAATATCTGTATTTTTCTCATAAAAATAAGATCAATTTTGAGTATGTCAGTTACAAAAATAAAAATTTTAACAATTTCTGTATGTCTTTCTGTGAGTTTTTATTTACAATAAGCCAACATGTCATTGAATATCAATAACTAAAATGTTGAAAAATATTAATACTTTACTTGAAAGTTTTGGGTTAGGGTTGCAGACAAGGGCTGTCCATGTCCAATTCTCAAATCAAGCCTTAAATGGCAGTGTATTTCTACAGTGCATTCAGGGACAACAATATATTAATCAAGGATTGAAGGCAGAATTACTTTGTCTTTCAACCAATGCACATATCGCTTTAAAACAATTTATAGGTTGTCAGGTCGCTGTTGACCAAGTCACTGACTTTGGTGAGCTTTACCGAACCACAGGAATCATTACTGGTGCAAGTCAAGGACAAAGTGACGGTGCATTAAGTATTTACAAGCTCACGCTTGAAGATGCGACCAGTCTTTGGCATAAACGCCGCAATAGTCGCGTTTTCATGAATAAAAGTATTTTGGAAATATCTGAAGTTTTATTCAAGGAATGGCAAACCAAAAGTGCATTATTTGCATCTAGTTTGAGTTTGGATAGTCGTGGTTTAAAAAAACAATATGATGTGCGTCCTTTTGTGATGCAGTCAAACGAAACAGATTACGAATTTTTAACAAGATTATGGCGCAGTGAGGGAATTAACTGGTTGGTTGATGAATCTGAACGCATAGTTCCAGTTTCTGCTGCACAAATTCAAACCCAGAAATTAAGATTGATTGATGACAATAGTCAATATGAAGCAATGCCTAGGCGCAGTATACGCTTTCATCGTAGTCATGCAACAGAACGATTTGATACCATTACCAGCTTAATTGCACAACGATCAATCCAATCTACAGCTGTACAAGTGCAACGCTGGCAAGCTGACAATCTCGCACAAGATCAGGGTGATAGTCAACTCAGCAATCATCAGCATAGCGAACAACAAGACAATGAAACGTTGAGTTTAGAACAGGCTTGGACCATTAGTCCAGCGTGGACCAGTGATCTCAAGGGTGAAGATCAAACCACAGCTTCTAGCTCAGCTCAAGTGGATAAACTCAATACTCAACTTTCACAATACCAAGAACTACAAGCCAAATATTTTACCGCAATCAGTTCAGTACGTGATGCACAAGTTGGTTATTGGTTTGAGTTGAGAGAGCATCCAGAAATTGATCAGCATGAAGGTTCAGATCGCGAGTTCTTGATTCTCGGTAAAACCTTCTATAATCAGAATAACTTACCGAAAGAACTGCAAGATCAACTTTCTAAACTGCTTAATTTAAACTATTGGAATCATTTAATTAAAGATCAGCGTCAAGCCAATGAGCTGTCATTGGTACGACGCAGAATTCCAGTCGTTCCAGAGTACAATCCATTAACACACAGACCTTCTGCATTTCCGCAACGCGCTAAAGTGGTGGGTCCACAAGGTGAAACAATTTATGTGGACCAATGGGGACGCATTAAAGTTCGTTTCTTGTTTACCCGTAGCGACGATAATAGTCATGATGGTGGTGCAGGTTCCAATGATAACGATACCGACTCAGCATGGGTGGATGTATTAACCTCATGGGCAGGAGAAGGTTACGGTACACGTTTTCATCCTCGGATTGGTGAAATCGTGGTGATTGATTTCTTTGATGGTAATGTAGATCGTCCGTTTGTGATGGGGCGTTTACATGAAGCAGAACGTCATCAAACCATGTTTGATGTCAAAGGTCAGCTTCCTGATACCAAGAAACTCAGTGGTATCCGCTCATCTGAAGTCGGTGGTTCAGGCTTTAACCAACTCCGATTTGATGACACGACTGGGCAAATCAGTGCCCAACTGCAAAGTAGTCACGCAGCCACTCAACTTAACTTGGGAAATTTAAGTCATCCGAAAGATAAAGAAACCAGCAATGGGCGTGGCGAAGGTTTTGAATTAAGAACAGATGCTTATGGGGCGGTACGTGCAGGAAAAGGCATGCTTATCACAACCTATGCCCAAGAAAATGCAATTGCAGATCATTTAGAAGCAGCCCAAGCACAGTCCTTGTTGAATCAAGGGGCTGAAAGTATGAAAGTGCTAAGTGAGATTGCTGTAAAGCAACAAACCGATGCATTGAATGTCATCAATCGTTTGCCTAAGTTCATTCAATCACTTGAGTTAAAAAGTACAGGGCAGGCGCTCAACACAACTTTGAATCTATTTAAAGAAGGGGTGAGTAGTGATCCTTTGAATGCTTTAAAAGATTGTGGTGGATTTATTAAAGACATTGGTGCTTTAGGTGGTAATGCAAAAGGCATTGTGGATGAATTTAATGAATATTTTTCTGATGCAAAAGAAGCGGTTGAAAACTTAAAAGCCTTTATTGAAAATGTAGAAGAACACGGTACAGATATTATTAAAGGCAAGCTGGCAAGCTTAAAAGATAATATTAAATCTAATCCTTTTGAATCCATTAGTAATGTGGGTAAGGTTTTATCCAATGTCGAAATCAAAGATTTTGACATCATGAGTACTTGTGGAACATTCAATAAGGGGAACAAACTTGAAATTAAACCGTTGGAGGCTTTGAGTAGTTTGCAGGGCTTTATGGAGGGTTATACACAAGGTCTGGAAGATAGCAGCGACAACGCCAAACAAGAACAAGGTAAAATTTTCCGTCAAGCATTGATGCTATTGGCTTCGCCAAATGGGATTGCATTAACCACACCAGAAGACATTATTTTTCAAGCTTCTCAAGATATAGCTGAAAGTGCAAATGGTTCGATTAACATGAGCGCTCAGAAGAATATTGTGGGTCATGCACAAGATAAAATTAGTTTGTTTGCCGCACAGAAAGGTTTAAGTGCTTTTGCTGCAAAAGGACCGATAAAAGTACAGGCTCAGGATGATTTGATTGAAATCATTGCGAAGAAAGTGATTAAGCTGATTGCAACTGAAGATAAGATTGAGTTAACCAGCTCTAAAGAGATTGATCTAAAAGCGGGTGGTACTCAGCTGGTGGTTAATGGTAGTGGTGTCTTTATCAAGACGGGCGGGAAGTTTGAGGTGAAATCTGGACAACAGTTGTTTACCAGTGGGGCAACAGTGAATGCGCAGTTGCCGAAAATGCCTGAGAGTGGAATTTTTAGCCGACGTTTTGATTTTAGTAATATTTTTAGTAAAGATGAATTAAAACAGCAGGTCAGATTTAAGTTCGTAAATCATTCACGAAAAACTGAATTTATTGGTGTTTTGGATGAACTTGGACGCACACAACGGTTTTTCAGTGATAGTGCTGACGATGTCGAAGCAATTATTCTTGGGCATGATAGTGAAGATTTAAAAGAATTAATAGTTATAAAGAACGATATTGATGACACTTCAGATCATAGTAGTTGTGAGGGTGAGGGCTGTTGTGGCGCTGCAGATGATCATGATGCAATAGAAGATCAAAATGAATCTTGTAGTGAAGATTTAGAAGCAGATTTTTGTAATTTTGGAAAGTAAGGCTTGATCATGAAAACAATATTTTCTTTCTTATTCATTTTATTATTTGTGACTTGGTGTAATGCAGAAGTTATCAAGGAATTTCCAAAACGGAACATTGATAATGAAGTCGTAAGCTTTAATTATATAGAGTCTGATAAATGTAGCTTTCAGCGTAAAGATATTAAAGAGCCTGTCTCTAAGCTTTTAAAGCAAAATAAGATAGATCTAAATACAGGTCATTGGTTACATATTCCTGATGAGTGTTGGAATATCAAAAGTTCAGATCAAAATATTTTACTTATCTCATTAACAAATAAAAATAAACCTCAGAAATTTTATATTATTGATGACGGTAAGAGTTTAGGTGATGTAATGCTCAACCTAAATGAAGATTTGAGTTTCAATTTTGATAAAAATAAAATGAAATTTTCTACAAATATGAGTGATAAAACAAAAAATAAAGTTCTAATTTTATTTAAACAAATTGATCAAGAATCTAAGGGGGCATTATGAGTTTTGTTTCTCCAGTAAACGGAAAGTCATTTGGTGAGGATAGGCAAGCATATATATATGCAGTATCTCGTCGAGAGTCTTCATCAGATTTGAGTTTATCTGACCTTGTCGATCCTAATTTGACTGCTAGAAAAGTACATAATGGTAAAACCGCAGGTTATGGATTTATTGGTTATTTTCAATTTGGCGAAAGTGCACTTTATGATTTGGGGTATTTTAAGCCACCATATACTTTTAGTAATGATCCTAATAGCCTTTTTCAGAAATCATTTTCGGTGAATGACTGGAATGGAAGTTGGACGGGCTTAGATGATGTAACTTCGAAAAGTGTTTTTCTCAAAGATCGAACGGTTCAAATAAAAGCATTTAATAAATGGATCAATACACTCTGCACTCGGCTGAACAATCGAAATGTAAATGAATTTTATGGCGTTCGTATTAATGGGGTTGAAATTACAGAGTCAGGATGCATTGCAGGAGCACACTTAAAAGGTCCTAAATATGTTTTAGAGTTTGTACAGGGTTTAGGTAACCAAGCTGATGCTTTTGGAACAAAAGTGGGTGAATATATATCATTATTTGCTCATTATGATTTAGAAAGCTGTTGTAATCGTAAGATTTATATCAATGTTGTGGACGAACAAGGGAATGCTGTTTCAGGTAAAAAAATTATAGTAGAGTCCGAGTACAAAGAAGGAAAATATTATAGCAAAATTGGAAAGATTTCTAATGATTATAAAACAAGTGAAGAAGGAAAAATTCCTGTAATTGTTAGGCATCCTGGCACTAAAATAAAAATAATTGTTGATGGAAAAGCACTTGAGATTACGCAGCAAAAAGATAAGAAGGAAAGTTATACAATCAAATTAACCAAACAAATATCAGTACCCGTTGTTTTAGAACAGAATAGTGCTCCTCAACCAAAACCACAGGCGAATAAAACGCCTCAAGAAGTTAGAAATGAGCAAGCTCCAAGTATTTCAGAAGAATCTAAAGCAGTTGAAACGAAAGATGTGAACTTCAATATACAGATTGTTGAAGCTGATACTGGAAAACCAATCTCAAATATGGGCTTTTTTCTTACCTATAAAAATAATATTAAAAAGCATTCTGCAGATGGGAGTGGCATAAAACATAATATTTCAGCAGAAGTCGGTCAAGATATAGAGGTTTCTGTTTCAGGGGATGGAAAATACCAAAAGATTCATCACTTCAAGGTTGAAGAATCACTCTCTAATCAGACAATAAAAGTGAGACTTCCTGTTCATAGCTTTCAGATGATTGTCAAAAAAGATGATCAAGTTGTTCCAAATACCGCTGTAACCATTTTTTATCGAGGGCGGCAAATTTCAAAAAAAACCAATGCTGCAGGTGTAATTAACTTAAAAATGTTAGTTGGTTTTGTATATGGTTTTGGTATTGGTTCAAATTCATTGGTAAAAGCTCGGGTAATTAATGGAAGTCCGTATAGGATATTTAGAATAAATGAAGGTTTTATCAAGGAATCGAGACGATTGGAATCAGGGCAAAAAGTTCCACAACAAAACCCTGTTACTAATGCGCCGTCCCAAAGTAAGCCTAATCCACCAGCTCCTGCTAAAGTACCCGAAGTTAAACAAGAGCCACCCAAAGTGTCCCAACAAAATACTCATACAGAGAATGGGGGTAAACCTTTAACAACTGTTTCTAATCAAACACCCGCGACAAGTGATACGACGCGTTATCATATTTACTCTGATGGTAAAATCAAAAGAGAGAATGCGGCTGCAACAGGTTTTGCTGAATATATTTATTATGATAAAAATGGACAATCACATCATATTGGCAAAACTGAATTTATCGTTGCGCCTAAACGTAAAAAAGGTAACGGGGTCGTAGGTGGAAATGTTTATTTGGTAGACCAAAGGACGCTCAAATCCTACAAGAGTCCGGATGGTAAAGTCGGATATTTGTGGGATATTTATTTACCAGGTCGATCAAGATATTATCTTAAGGGAGATGCGTTTGCAGCAGTTATTGGTGCTATGTGCTCTTTAGGATACGGTTATTATCATGGTTCTGGATTTAGTGCTCGAGATGGTCGATCGGTAGGTAGTGATTCACACTTCAACGGGATTAATGGAGATTTTCGCTATCTAGGAATTAATGGTTGCCATAAAGATGGTCCGGTTCTTGTGAGCCACATCGATAGATTTGACTGGGATGCGAATGTAAGATTTGTAAATGCACTATATCTTTTTGGTTATAAAGCATTTGGGTCACAAGTGATGAAGAGAAAGGGTCAGCCAAACAGAACTTTGCCCCATGTCACTTTTACAAATGGTGATCACGATAACCATTTACATTTACAGGGTTATCAACCAAATATTCAGGACATATAAAGGCATCTTATGTACATTAAAAAATTTATCCCATTGTTGATTTTATTTTCACTTGTAGCCTGTCAAAAGGCAGAAAATAAGATGTTAAACTCAGATTCACCAAAGATGAGTGAATCGAAAGTCAATAGTGACCTTTTAACTAATGAATATAAACAAGTTAAATTACCATTAGATTCTAAAGCATTAATGATCAATGATAAATTCATCCAATTAGATAAATATCCAGTTAATCAAAAGGATTTAAAACTATTTTATTCTGGAGAGGATCAAGCTCGAATTTTGATGACTGCAGTTAACAAAATTGGAAGCAAAGAATATTTATTAGGTTTGATTGCTGTAAATTTTAATAATTACGAAGGTTCAGGACCTGCGCAAGTAATATTTTTATCAGGTGGTGAAAACAACAAGAATAATTATAAAAATACTTTGTTTATAACGATGGGAGGTAAGTTTCCAATCTTGGATCACCAAGTCAAAAGATTTGATGATATAAATGAAAATAAATTGAAAAATTATTGCATCCAATCTTTTGTTATTAATAATGATTTTAGTAAAAATGAAGAAATGAAATGTGTGGGAAATGAACCAAGTATAGAAAAAAAGAATTTTAGATTAAATATTAATCGACCTGGGTATGATGAGTTTTAAAGCTGTGTTTTATTGGCTGTAGATATTTCATCGTATCTATGGGTTGATAGAGAGTAAATATTATTGACAAAATTACTCTTTTAATCAACTTTAAATCATGTCTGTTCGTTATTGATAAAGCTAGGTTAGATGAACTTAAACACTTAGATAAAGCTTATTTAGCTCAATAATTAAGCTTTATAAGATATGTAAATTGCATAAATTAATTGATCTTTCTTTGGGTTTAAAATATTGAATTTATATAAGGAATAGGCATATTTAACTATTTCTTAAATTTATTAATCTTTATTTTTTAAACAGAAATAAGCATCGTGCGTAGATTCTATTGTCATGGTAACAAAATTATTTTTAGAAAGTACTCCTAATCATTTAAATCCAAATTCTAGAAAAAATTTATCAATATCATCAATAGCAAAAAAAAGTGAGATGGCAAGTGAAAAAACAGTTTGGTATATTAATGTTTATAAGTTTATTTTGTATTACAGGTTGTAGTGCAAAATCAGTTGAAAAGGATGCGGTATTAAAATTAAAAGTTGAACCTTGTGGTTTCGATTATGATATAGATAATTATTATTGCAAAGCAGATAAATTAAATTTATATAAAAAAAATATTGGGAATAAGGCAGATTTTAATAAAAATTATACGATAATTAAAATAAATGATGGAAAATATTATCGAATAGTTGCACTCAACCAAAAAGATTTAAAGGCTTATCCTTTAAATTATCAAATAGATTATAAGTCTAAATTTGATTATTCGGTGAATAATGATAGCTTGTGTGTTACAGGAGATTTTTATGCATATAGAGATGATTACAGTAATTCAAAGTTATGTTTTAAGGTGATAAATGGAAGTTTTGTAAAAACAAATATTTCTGAAAATTTACCCAAAAGTACTAAAGAAAGCAATTTAAAAAAGATATTAATTCCTAATGCCTCAAATTACTTCTTGAAGTGTTTAAAAAGCAACTCTGAAAGTAAATGTGAGAAGCTAAGTGATTTGGAAAATCATGTATATAGTTTGAACGATGTGAAAAATATGTCGCCAGAAATTTATACGATCTTAAGCCAGAATAAAATTAATCATTTAAATTTAGATGGAGTTAAATTTATACCAGATATAGGAGATTCACAATTTGTGATTGGTGAAAAATATCATGACACAGATAATGGATCGACGACTTTATTCTATTTGATTAAAATAAAGCCAAAGATTGAAGTTTATAATCTTGGAGAAAGCTATGCTATTGATGGTAAATATAACTTAAGCTATAAAGATTCTGCGGAGAATAATAAAAATATAAAATTAAATTAATCTATAATATTTATAGTTAATTTCTGGATGAAAAGCAGCTTCATAAAGTTGCTTTTTCATTTAAAATATAGAGAAACTTTCGATTTCGATCATATAAAATTTAAGCTGAAGGCTTTCTATCTTTAATTGCTATAATGAGTGTCTATGAAAAAATTAATCTTAATATTCTTACTGTTATTCAGTATGGGTGGTCTTGCATTTGCTCAACCTAACACTTCCTGTAAAAATGATGATGAAAGCCTCATATGTATTAGAAGCAGCTCAAAGGCTGTCATTAATGAAATGAAAAAAGTGATCCTTAATATTGAGGAATCGTCTGATAATCTGCAAAAATTTCAAATATCTCAATCGAAGTGGTTAGCTTATAAAAATGCATACTGTAAAGATTTTATGGGTGAAGAAGCAAGCAATGCTCAAGGCGATGGTGCAACCATAATAATTGAATCATGTTTGCTCGATATTGATAAAGCAAGACTAGATGAACTTAAACGATTAAATAAAGTTTATTCAGCTCAATAATTAAGCTTTACAAGGTATTTAAATTGCATAAATTAATTTAAGGAATAGTCATATTTAACTATTCCTTAGCTATTTCAATCTTCTAAAATCTCTTCCAACACTTCTTCATTCGGTGCAAAGAAGTACGCACCATCGACAGGAGTCACAAAGTGTAATAAACGGTCATGAATTCCATCGCCTTGAGTACCAAACATATTGACTAACATGCGATCAATACGGGTTAAATCTTTGGTATAAGCAATAAAAAATAAGCCTTGCTCACCTTGTCCATCGCCATAAGGGAGAGAGTGACGCAGAATTTCTAATTCTTCACCTTCATTATCTTCGATAACAACACGAGCAATATGGGCATTTTCAGGTTTGTGTTCATCGTCCATCTCAATACTTTCTAATTTAGAACGACCAATCACATTTTCCTGTGCATCTACTTTTAAGCGTTTCCATTTTTCAAGCTCATGGACATAACGCTGCGCAAAAATAAAAGATCCATCTTCGAAAATACCTGAATCTTCACCCAATAAAGCAGTCTCCGCACGATCATCTGGAAATTGAGGATTTTCGGTACCATCAATAAATCCCGTTAGGTCACGACCATCGAGATAACGGAAACATACACGTTCGTCTAAAACTTCAACTTGATCTTGAATACCATCAAAAAAGGATTGGCTTAGTGCAAAACAAATGTCCGTGCGTGCAGAAGCAATGTGAATCAGAACATCCGCAGGAACAACAGGCATTTGAAATGCACCTTGAATCGGTTCTAACTGCTTAAACCCTTCAGGCGAAGTATGATAAAGCTTTGACCATAGTTCAGGACCAAAAGCGATTGCAGTTTTAATCTCAGCTTCGGGGTGTTGCGTGATCAGGCGATCACGAGTGCTCAATAAGGCATTGAGACGCTTTTTTAAGCCATCAATAGACAGATTTTTTAAATTTAAAACGATGAAACGCGCATGGTCAGAGGGTAAAGGTAAAATTACAGATTGGGCTGTCATATCGAGATGGCTCCTCAATTTTTATTTATCAATCTAGCTATTGTGCATGAACTGGCAACAGCTGGGTAGTAAAGTCTTATACTTTTTACCAATTAAATTAATCGAAATGTGTCGTTTTAAAACCGCTATAATGCTTTGTTCAAAATATTTTATTTTTTGTTATGTCCTATCAAGTTTGGTTTGCATATATGTTGGCGTGTTGGGTGATTAGTATATCACCTGGTGCTGGCGCTATTGCGTCAATGTCAAGTGGTCTAAATTATGGTTTTCGCCGTGGTTACTGGAATGCTATTGGTTTACAGCTGGCTTTACTGGTACAAATTATAATTGTTGCTGCTGGAGTAGGGGTATTATTTGCCACTACACCGATGGCTTTTCTTGTAGTGAAATGGTTCGGTGTGTGCTATTTACTCTACTTGGCCTATGTGCAATGGACAGCTAAAACACAATCTATAGATATCCCAACTGAACAACCGACTAAATCCATTCCCAAGTTGATTCTATACGGCTTTGTGGTCAATATCAGTAATCCAAAAGCGATCGTATTCTTACTTGCAGTATTGCCGCAATTTTTAGATCTGTCTAAACCACAATGGATTCAATATGTGATTATGGCGATCACGATGATTACGATCGATTTAATTGTGATGGCTGGCTACACAGGGTTGGCTGCAAAAGTCTTGAGATTGCTTAAATCCCCCAAGCAACAAAAGTATATGAATCGTACTTTCGCAGTGTTATTTAGTTGTGCTGCTGGTTTGTTGAGTTTAGTACATCAGTAAAAGTCTCATGGTTTGAGTTATTGAACAATTAAAAATAAATCCAATAGAATATCTGTTAAGCCGAGGGTCATTTGAATTATTTAGAATTTTATCTGTATGCCATCAGTGTAATTATCATGATTGCAACACCAGGACCAGTCATGATTTTGGTGGCAAGTGCAGGCTTAAAAGGCGGTTATCGCAAATCATTACAAACCATCGTCGGAACAAATCTCGCATCTTTGGTACTGATTGCAATTTCCATTTTAATTTTAAAGGGAATGTTGAGTGTTAATGAAACACTTTTCCTGATCATCAAAATCCTTGGATGTCTTTATATTGCTTATTTAGGTTATGGCATTCTCAAAGAGGTGTGGTTTCAGCAAGACCAGCCGTTGACTACTGTACTTTCGCCAGTAGAGGGTGGTTTAACGAAAGGTTTTCTGGTCGGTATTTCAAACCCTAAAGATATTATTTTTTTCTCTTCGTTTTTTCCACAATTTATCCATGTTCATTCATATCTGAATGTAAGTTTAGTTATCCTTGTGATCACATGGATTATCTTGGATTTCCTCACCTTATCTATAGTTTATTTATCTTTTAATCAGTTGTCTAAAAGTCGAATTTATCCCAAAATATTAGGGCTTTGCGGTTTAATTTTAGTCACAATCGCGCTTTATGGCTTATACATTTCAGCTCAAAGTCTATTTTAAGTATTGGATGTTCAATGAACCCTATAAGCAATGCTAGGGTTTAATTGAAATCATCCTTTTTTAATTTTCATCGTGCAGAAGATCAGTGTAAACAATAAAGACATGGTCAAAACAATGCTTAGACCTGTTGAAATATTTAATGCTGCACTTGACCATAAGCCTACAGTGACACCAATTTGTGCAATCACAAAAGCACCGATCACCATTTGTTTAGGTGAGTGCGAAATCAAACGTGCAGCTAAAGCAGGAATAACCAGAAGAGCACCCATCAGCAACGAGCCGACCGCACGTAAAGCCAGTACCGTGAACAATGCCAATAACAACATAAAAATTAAACGTTGCCATTTGGCATTAACACCTTCACTGACTGCAATATCTGGATCAATCGCAATTTGAATTTGCGCCTGCCAGTGAGAATACAAAATTGCCAAAGCGCCAATAATGACAGCCGCGAAAACAGCTAAGTCAGACCATTCAATCGTCAGTAAGTCACCGAATAAATAGCTCAATAGTTCTGGGCGTAAAGCAGGTAAGTGCTGGATCAGCAATAAACCTGAACAGAGTAGGGTGGCTGCGCATAAAGCAAGTAAAGCATCATTTGGCAGGCGAGGGTCGTGTAGAACCCACAGCACAGCAACCAAAAGTACTGCGGTAAAAGTAACACCGACCCAGAGCGGTAAACTTAACACTGCTGCCAAAGCCACACCCAGCAAAGTACCATGAGCCATGGTATCTGCAAAGAAAGACATTCTGCGCCATAACATCAAACAGCCCAGTGGTGCAGTTAGAAACACCAACAGTGTGCCCATGATCCAAGCAGGTAAGAGTAATTCTAACCATTCCATCATGGTTTAAGCTTCCGGTTCAGGGTGAATGTGAGGATGTGGACCATGTTCACAGGTCTTAGCAGAATCACCATGCGCGCAATGATCATGGTGATGTTGGTAAAAGGCATGTTGCTTGCCAAAAGTGTCACCAAATAAAGCCTGATACTCAGGATGTTGTTGAATGCTGTCTGGTAAGCCGCTGCAACATATATGCTTGTTTAAACATACAACACGTTGTGTTCCTTGCATCACCCATTGTAAATCATGAGAGACAATCAAGATGGCACAACCATAACGTTCAGGTAAACTTCGAACATAGCCATATAACTCTGCCTCAGACTGGATATCTAAACCTTGCATAGGCTCATCTAAGACTAAAATATCAGGTTGGCGTAATAATGCCCGTGCTAATAAAACGCGTTGACGTTCGCCACCGGAAAGTTGTTGTACTTTAGAGTTTTCGAGTTTGGCTATGCCTGTATCGCGAATGATTTCTGCTTTAATGGCCTTATCACATTTTTCCAGATCAAGAAGATCTTTTACTCTTAATGGAAGGCTATGAGAGGGGTTGAATTTTTGAGGTACATAGGCGAGTTTCAGTTTTGATGAACTGACAATACTCCCTGAATTGGGTTTTAAAATACCCAACAGTACTTTGATCAATGTGGATTTACCCGCACCATTGGGACCAATAAGCGTGACAATTTCTTGTTTTTGTAGCGAAAAATCTACATTTTTTAAAATGTCACGATCATCAATCTGGACATTGATCTGCTTTAGCTGAACAAGCGGGGTGTTCACGCTTTGCTTGAGCACTGCTGACATATTCCTGAAATCTCAATAATACTATGATGTGCTTTGAACTGGTCGGACTCTGCCAAATGATTCAATTGTTGAATCAAACCTATTGCTGAAGCTTCTTTCACTGTATGGCATTCAGTACAGATCAAAAAAGCAGCTTGATGTCCTTCACGTGGATGACAGCAAGGGATATAGGCATTAATAGAGGTTAAACGATGAATAAATCCTTTTTCTAAAAGGAAGTCGAGTGTTCTATATACCGTTGGAGGGGCTGCTGGTCGTTCCGCAGCACCTTTCATCTTGGCTAAAAGGTCATATGCACCAACGGGTCCTGATGCATTCAAAATCAACTCCAGTACTTCTTTACGTAAGGGAGTAAGACGCGCGCCTGAGGTTGCACAAAGGTTTTCTGCTTCTGATAAACGCTCTTGTACATTGAGATGATCGTGTACACCATGCAAAGTATCATGGTGTTCGTGTGAACATAAGCTCATATCAGACCTCAAAACTTCTTATTTGAATGAAGAGAATCATAAATATTAACATGAAGCTCTATCAACTTACGAATGGCGTAGGTATTTTTTAACTTTTGTTATACTATAACATAAATTTTTTTTGGTAATACACTCCCATGAATCGCATGATCGCTTTTTGCTTATGTGCATTATTTGCTAGTGTCACTTGGGCTCAAGCGCCTTTGGTGGTCTCTACTCATCCTATTTATCTGATTGCAAAAGAAATCACCCAAGGAGTAGAAGAACCTGTTTTGCTGTTAGGGAATCAGACCGGGCATGATGTACAGTTAACACCAGATAATCGAAAGACGATTATGGATGCTTCATTGGTGGTTTGGTTGGGTAAAGCACACGAAGCACCTTTAGAAAAAGTTCTTGGAGACAATGCTAAAGCCATCTCGATTCTTGACTCAGGTATTATTCAGGCGCTTCCACTTAGAAATCCGAAAGGCATTGCACTTAAAGACACGATAGATACTCATGTTTGGTTAGATCCAAACAATGCAGTACGTATAGGCTTCTTTATTGCTGCCTTGAGATCACAACAGCATCCTGAAAATAAAACTGCTTATTGGAACAACGCGAAAAAATTTGCCAATGAAATGTTGCTCGCTTCACAAAAAATTACCACAGCGGGTGTCGCACGTCCTTATTGGGCATATCACGATGCTTACCAATATCTTGAGCGTTCACTCAATTTAAAATTTGCAGGTGCAATGACGGATGACCCACATGTGGCACCGACTGTTACACAAATCAAGTTTTTAAACGATACGCGTCCTTACAAAAAAATGTGTTTACTTGCAGAAGCCAGTGCGAGTCCGAGTCAATATCGAAAATTGGGAGAAATTTCTTTTCAATCCGTTGATGAGACTTTAGCAAAACAACAAGATTTTGTGGTTGCATGGCAAGCTTTGGCACAACAGACACAAGCCTGCGTACTTAATGCACGAAAATGATGCAAAAATTAATCAACAAATGCTCATATGAAAAGCAACCTGTATATCGAAAAAAACACGACTAAGGTCGGGAAAAGATTGCATGTTCAGGGGTGTAACTCTATAATGCCTGCGATTAAAAACGATCATCAGCTAAACTTGTCAAGCATTTATGCTGTGAGTGGATAAAAAATGAGCCAAACTAGTCGCTTGATTGACCGACGATTAGCAAAAGCTTTGGTCTATTTACAAGCATTAATGATACCTGTTTCAGCCTTGGTAGCGTGGGTCTTGAAAGACTCGACTGCGGCTTTAAGTGCAGCATTAGGTGCACTGTTATGTTGGCTTGCCAGTTGTTATTTTTCTTGGCAGTCGTTTCGAGCCGCTGGTGCACGTGCTTCAAAACAGGTTCTTTCGAACATGTATCGAGGCTTGATGGGCAAATTTGCAATTGTGATCGTTGGTTTCATTTTAATTTTAAGCAATGTTAAACCGTTATCCCCGGTAGCATTGTTTTGTGGTTTTATTCTCGTGCAGGCGATGTCGTGGGTTGCTCCATTTTGGGTAGCACGGCAACAAAAACGAGTATAAGCGCAGCAGAAATTGAAAATTTTTTTGGGGATTAACGAGATATCATGCAGCACGCGATATTCGTTAACCCTATTTATTATTTGACATTGACCAGGTGTGATTTATGGCTGCTGAAGAACATGCCCTGACTTCGACCGAGTATATCAAGCATCACTTGACCAATATGACCTATGGCAAAATGCCAGATGGTACTTGGAAATTGGCTGAGAATGGTGCAGAAGCTCAACAGATGGGGTTCACTGCTATTCACTTGGATTCAATGGGTTGGTCAATTGGCCTTGGTTTGATTTTCTGTTTGATATTCTGGTGTGTGGCGAAAGCTGCAAACTCTGGTGTTCCTACCAAGTTCCAGTCTGCAATCGAAATGATTATCGAGTTTGTTGACTCAAGTGTTCGTGATACGTTTCATGGTAAATCACGTTTAATTGCACCTTTAGCCTTGACCATTTTTGTGTGGATTTTCCTCATGAATGCGATGGACTTAATTCCTGTTGACTGGATTCCTTATCTAGCACAACAAATTGGTGCAAGTGTATTTGGCATGGACCCTCACCACGTTTACTTCAAGGTTGTTCCATCTACAGATCCTAACATTACCCTTGGTATGTCATTGTCTGTATTTGCGTTGATCTTGTTCTATAGTATCCGTGAAAAAGGCATCGGCGGTTTCGTTGGTGAATTAGCACTTAACCCATTTAATCCAAGTAACCCAGTTGCAAAAGCGTTATTGATTCCAGTGAACTTGATTCTAGAATTAGTAACATTCCTTGCACGTCCAATTTCATTGGCGCTCCGACTATTCGGTAACATGTATGCGGGTGAGTTGATCTTCATCTTGATCGCGTTGTTACCTTTCTGGATCCAATGGGCGTTGTCTGTGCCTTGGGCTATCTTCCACATTCTTGTTATTACGTTGCAAGCCTTCATTTTCATGATGCTAACAATCGTATACTTGAGCATGGCAAGCGAAAAACATTAATGGTATTGCCTAACTGTCATCAGGTGGTTAGGTATAATTTTTTTAATTTAATTTGGTATAAACCTAACCTCTGAGGAATTATCATGGAACTCACTTTAGGTCTAGTTGCAATTGCATCTGCTATCTTGATCGCTTTTGGTGCTTTAGGTACTGCGATTGGTTTTGGTCTTTTAGGCGGTCGCTTCCTTGAAGCTGTAGCTCGTCAACCAGAATTGGCTCCACAACTTCAAACTCGTATGTTCTTAATCGCGGGTCTTCTTGATGCTGTGCCTATGATCGGTGTTGGTATTGGCTTGTTCTTCATCTTCGCTAATCCATTTGTAGGTTAATCAGCTTAATTCCGAAATTCACTATTTGAGGAATTTGCAATGAATATCAACCTCACATTGTTTGGCCAAGCGATTGCATTTGCGATATTTGTCGCATTCTGCATGAAGTTTGTATGGCCACCACTAATCAATGCGATTAGTGAGCGTCAGCGTAAAATCGCTGATGGCTTAAACGCTGCGGAGAAAGCGAAAGCTGATCTTGCTGATGCACAAGCACAAGTTAAGCAAGAAATTGATGCGGCGAAAGCACAAGCGGCTCAATTGATCGAACAAGCGAACCGTCGTGCGGCACAATTGATCGAAGAAGCGCGTACTCAAGCATCTGCTGAAGGTGAGCGTATTCGTCAACAAGCAAAAGATGCTGTTGACCAAGACATCAATTCTGCTCGTGAAGAATTACGTCAACAAGTTGCTGCTCTTGCAGTTGCTGGTGCAGAGAAAATTCTGAACCAACAAGTTGACGCAGAAGCTCATAATGCCATGCTGAATCAGCTGGCTGCTAAACTTTAAGAGAGGCGAATATGGCTGAACTCTTGACGTTGGCACGCCCATACGCTAAAGCAGCATTTGCTTATGCATCTGAGCAAAATGCAACTGACGCTTGGTCAAATGCATTACAACTGCTCAGTGCTGCGGTGCAAGATGAAGCATTTTCCGCTTATTTAAATCGCCCTGAGTTGACACCTGCTGAGCAGGTTGGTCTTTTTGCGAAAGTTTTAGGTAACGAACAAACTGAAGCTGTGTCAAACTTTTTGACACTTCTTGCAGACAATGGCCGTTTAGCATTGTTACCTGAAATCGACACAGAATTTGAACAACTCAAATCGCAAAATAACAACACTGTAGATGTTGTGATTGAGTCAGCTTTCCCGCTGGACTCAGTGCAAGAACAGAAGTTGGCTCATGCGTTAGAAAAACGTTTGAACAGCGCTGTGAAAATTACAGTTGAAGTAAACCCAGCATTGATTGCTGGTGTTGTTATTCGTGCAGGCGACCAAGTGATAGATGATTCTGCGCTTAGCAAGCTTGAAAAAATGCGGACTCGTCTTCTAGCGTAATTGTTAAAAATAACTGCGAACAGAAGACTGAACTTTAAAAAGATTGAGGTATAGCGCAATGCAACAACTGAATCCATCCGAGATCAGTGCGCTCATTAAACAGCGTATCGGCGATCTGGACACCAGCGCGACCGCTAAGAACGAAGGGACCATTGTTATGGTTTCCGACGGTATTGTGCGTATTCACGGCCTTGCTGATGCAATGTACGGTGAAATGATCGAATTCGACGGCGGCTTATTTGGTATGGCACTGAACCTAGAACAGGATTCAGTGGGTGCCGTTGTCTTAGGTAACTACTTAAGCCTTCAAGAAGGTCAAAAAGCTCGTTGCACAGGTCGTGTATTAGAAGTTCCGGTTGGTCCAGAACTTTTAGGCCGTGTAGTAGATGCTTTGGGTAACCCAATTGATGGTAAAGGCCCTATTGATGCAAAACTTACTGATGCTGTTGAAAAAGTAGCACCAGGTGTTATTTGGCGTCAATCAGTGGATCAACCTGTACAAACTGGTTATAAATCAGTAGATACAATGATCCCTGTTGGTCGTGGTCAGCGTGAGTTGATCATCGGTGACCGTCAAACTGGTAAAACAGCAATGGCGATCGATGCGATCATTGCTCAAAAGCAGTCAGGCATTAAATGTGTATACGTTGCGATTGGTCAAAAACAATCAACAATTGCAAACGTAGTACGTAAGCTTGAAGAAACTGGCGCTATGGCGTACACGACTGTTGTAGCAGCAGCTGCTGCTGATCCTGCAGCGATGCAGTATCTAGCACCTTATGCTGGTTGTACAATGGGTGAGTACTTCCGTGACCGCGGTGAAGACGCGCTTATCATTTATGATGACTTGTCTAAACAAGCTGTTGCTTACCGTCAAATTTCATTGCTTCTTCGTCGTCCACCAGGTCGTGAAGCTTATCCTGGTGACGTGTTCTATCTTCATTCACGTCTACTTGAGCGTGCTTCTCGTGTATCTGCTGACTATGTTGAGAAATTCACGAATGGTGAAGTTAAAGGCCAAACTGGTTCATTAACTGCATTGCCAATTATTGAAACTCAAGCGGGTGACGTATCTGCATTCGTACCAACAAACGTAATTTCGATTACTGACGGTCAGATCTTCTTAGAAACATCATTATTCAACGCAGGTATTCGTCCTGCTGTGAACGCGGGTATCTCTGTATCACGTGTTGGTGGTTCTGCTCAAACTAAGATCATCAAAAAATTGTCAGGTGGTATCCGTACCGCTCTTGCACAATACCGTGAATTGGCTGCGTTTGCTCAGTTCGCTTCAGACCTTGACGAAGCAACTCGTAAGCAACTTGAACATGGTCAACGCGTAACTGAATTAATGAAGCAAAAGCAATATGCTCCATATTCAATAGCTGACCAAGCAGTTTCAATTTATGCATCTAACGAAGGCTATATGGCTGACGTTGAAGTGAAGAAAATCGTAGACTTTGATACTGCGTTGATCTCTTACTTCCGTTCAGAGCATGCTGCGTTAATGCAAAACATCGATGCAACTGGTAACTACGACAAAGACATCGAAGCTGCAATTAAAGCAGGTATTGAAAGCTTTAAAGCGACTCAAACTTACTAAGATTCAACGATGTTGAATCTAGTTAAGGTTTGGTTCACGGATCAACCTTCGGAAGCTCGAAAGGGCTTTCGAATACTAGGTTAAGCGTATGGCAAATTTAAAAGAAATTCGCGCCAAAGTAGCTAGTATCAAAAGCACGCAGAAAATTACTCGCGCGATGCAGATGGTAGCAGCTTCTAAGATGCGTCGTGCGCAAGAGCGCATGGCTCAGGGCCGTCCGTATGCCGAAAATATGCACCGTGTAATTGCTCATTTGGTACAAGCGAATCCTGAATACAAACATCGTTATATGGTTGAACGCCCAGTAAAACGCGTTGGCTATATCATTGTTTCTTCAGATCGTGGTCTTGCTGGTGGTTTGAACATTAACTTGTTCAAAAAAGTGGTTAAACACGTCCAACAGCAACAAGAGCAGTCAATTGAAGTTCAATTTGCTTTGATTGGTCAAAAAGCGGTTTCGTTTTTTAAAAACTACGGCGGTAAAGTACTTGGAGCAACTACAAACGTAGGTGATGCACCAAGTCTTGAACAGTTAACTGGTTCTGTACAGGTGATGTTAGATGCATTCGATAAAGGCGAATTAGATCGTATTTATCTTGTGTCAAACGGCTTTGTCAATGCCATGACTCAAAACCAAAAAATCGAACAACTCGTTCCTTTGGCTGCGGCTGATACGAACGAAGATCTTAACCGTCAATATGGTTGGGATTACTTATATGAACCAGAAGCTGAAGAGCTTTTAAATGGTTTATTGGTTCGTTACATTGAGTCTATGGTTTATCAAGGTGTGATTGAAAACATCGCATGTGAGCAATCTGCACGTATGGTTGCAATGAAAGCTGCAACTGATAACGCAGGTGAGCTTATCAAGAGCCTACAACTCATTTATAACAAGCTGCGTCAAGCCGCGATTACTCAGGAAATTTCTGAGATCGTTGGTGGTGCCGCTGCCGTTTAACATTATTTTGAATTGAGGAGACAGCAATGAGTAGCGGTCGTATCATTCAGATCATCGGCGCGGTTATCGACGTCGAGTTTGAACGCAACAGCGTTCCTAAGATCTATGACGCTCTCCAAGTTGACGGTACTGAAACTACTTTAGAAGTTCAGCAACAACTTGGTGATGGTGTAGTTCGTACCATCGCAATGGGATCTACTGAAGGTCTTAAACGTGGTCTAAACGTGTCTAATACTGGTGCGCCAATTTCTGTACCAGTAGGTACTGCATGTTTAGGTCGTATCATGGACGTTCTTGGTCGCCCAATCGACGAAGCTGGTCCTGTAGCGACTGAAGAGCGTTTACCGATTCACCGTCAAGCACCTTCTTATGCTGAACAAGCAGCTTCTACTGACCTTTTAGAAACAGGTATTAAAGTCATTGACTTACTTTGCCCGTTTGCAAAAGGTGGTAAAGTTGGTTTATTCGGTGGTGCCGGTGTTGGTAAAACTGTAAACATGATGGAATTGATCAACAACATCGCGAAAGCACACTCAGGTTTATCTGTGTTTGCTGGTGTTGGTGAGCGTACTCGTGAAGGTAACGACTTCTATCACGAGATGAAAGATTCTAACGTTCTTGACAAAGTAGCAATGGTCTACGGTCAGATGAATGAGCCACCAGGTAACCGTTTACGCGTAGCGTTAACTGGTTTGACGATGGCGGAATACTTCCGTGATGAGAAAGATGAAAACGGTAAAGGCCGTGACGTATTGTTGTTCGTTGACAACATTTACCGTTACACATTGGCTGGTACTGAAGTATCTGCTCTTTTAGGTCGTATGCCATCTGCAGTAGGTTACCAACCGACGCTTGCAGAAGAGATGGGTGTTCTTCAAGAACGTATTACATCGACTAAGTCTGGTTCGATTACATCTATCCAAGCGGTATATGTACCTGCCGATGACTTAACAGATCCATCGCCTGCAACTACATTTGCTCACTTAGATGCAACTGTAGTATTGAGCCGTGACATCGCATCTTCTGGTATTTATCCAGCGATCGATCCACTTGACTCTACTTCACGCCAGTTAGATCCATTGGTTGTTGGTGCTGAGCATTATGAAATTGCACGTTCTGTACAGAACGTATTGCAACGTTATAAAGAGCTTAAAGACATCATTGCGATCTTGGGTATGGACGAGTTAGCTGAAGAAGACAAACTTACTGTGTATCGTGCACGTAAGATCCAACGTTTCTTCTCTCAACCGTTCCACGTAGCTGAAGTGTTTACTGGTGCTCCTGGTAAACTTGTACCACTTAAAGAAACAATTCGTGGCTTTAAAGGTCTTCTAGCTGGTGAATACGATCACATCCCAGAACAAGCGTTCTATATGGTTGGTGGTATTGACGAAGTGATCGCTAAAGCCGAGAAGCTTTAATTAGCAACTCTCATTTAGGAGATTCACATGTCGACTATGCAATGTGATGTTGTAAGTGTTAAAGAGTCTTTGTACTCAGGCACTGTGACAATGCTTATCGCAAAAGGTGCTGGCGGTGAATTGGGTATTATGCCTGGTCACGCGCCCTTAGTCACTTTGCTCAAGCCGGGCGCGATTCGCGTTCTGCTTGAAAACGGTACAGAAGAGTTAATCTATGTATCTGGTGGTGTTCTAGAAGTTCAACCGCATGTCGTTACGGTTCTTGCAGATACTGCAGTTCGTGCTGACAACTTAGATGAAGCTGCAATTCTTGAAGCACGTAAAAATGCTGAACAGTTGCTTGCAAATCAAAAGAGCGATTTGGACGCTGCTGCTGCTTTGGCTGCGCTTGCAGAAACTGCTGCTCAGTTGGAAACCATCCGCAAAATCAAAAACCGCGCTCAATAAGACGCAGTTGGCGATTGAAAAACCACCCGAGAGGGTGGTTTTTTATGCTGTTACTTAACAAATGGGTTATAACGAAAACTTAGATTTTAGAATTGAATACGCATTGAGTTTAACATTATCTAATTTATTTACACATGAGTGATATAAACAAGGGACTATATGAAGCTTACTCGAATAAATAAATATATTCTAAAACGTTTGTTTTTGATTCAATAAAAATTGCTGTTGTATAAATTGACTATAATCATCACCTAAAGGTAATTCATAATCTTTAAAAATTTGCCGACGTGTTGAGACTGTCGGTTGTTTTGTTTTTGGATTAAAACCAGTTTTTTCAATGTCTGTCCAATATAAACCTGTGCCACGCTTCTGCCATGATGGTAATTCATTGAAGTTAATTTCACGGCTAAAAAGTAAATCATGTTTTTCTTGACGATTTAAGCCCTTAACTTCATTGGTTGCATTTTTTACAGTTTCACCTTCTTTACGTAACATCCAATAGCAATGTGCATTGAGTGCGTTGCGATGAGCATCTTCATGGCGCCAACGAAAATAATCTTCAGTCATTTTTGCATTGGGTAGTATACAAATTCGAGCGTCAAAAGTTGCCATCTCACTATGTAAGACGCTGAACTTTGCACTGGCTTCTGCGGCGAGGATAGAAATGATTTTCCGTGTTTTACGATTAAAGCTGTCATCTTTGAAATGAAACAATAAGGAGATTTCATCGCTTTGTGTATAACCATAAATGATGTTGAAACCACACTGCATTAAATGGGCTGTTGTTTCGACCATCAGGTCTCGAAAGCGGATGTCAAAAGGCGCTTCAAATTGCCAAACTTCTTTAGTGAGCTTAGTAAAGCCACGCCCATCCAAGCGGACCACAATATACTGTTCAGGTGGAACACAAAAGTCGTAAGCTGTTTCAAACACTCGTAATGTGCGATCTAAATCATCAAATCTCATGGCGATACTACTAATTATTCATCATGCTAAAGTTATATTTCAAGATGAACTAGTTTTAGCATAATCTGAACAATAAAAATGGAATTTTATTCAATGATGCAACTTATTGAGCAACAAGCACACTTTTGGGAACTCTACCAAGCCCAAGACCGATACTATCTCAGTATTGCTGTCGATATGAGCTCAGTTGTATCTTGTTGGGATATTGCACTCACTGAAACAGATATTGTGCAATATCAGCACAAAGGACGAATTGCAATCGAAGATTTGGCAAATTCAATTGTGGCAGAAACCTATCGTGGTGATTTTTCCAATTTAGAACGCGATAAAGTCCCTGTACAAATTCAACAACAAATGCAAATGGCATTTAAAGTATGGAAAACAGCGCAAGACTAAATTTTTATAGATCAACAGACTGAATTGCAAAACCATCGTTTGGAATGAGTTTTACTTTAAATAACGTATCAAAGCCTTCAGAAATTTTGGGAATTTCAAGTTTATAAAAGGTCGCTTTTACTCCCTTTTCGGGAATATTGGCTTTACCTGAGCGTTGAGCATTACGCTGTAAAGTACTGTCGAGGTCTGTTTCAAAATAATAAGAAATAACTTGAAAACCTACAGCTTTGGCACGTTGAATATAACGGGCGCGATCTATCTGGCGCATGTTGGTATTGTCGATCACAATTTTGGTTTTTGAAGCCAACGCTGCTTCAAAGATCATATTCTCACGATGCCTTGTTTTCAGCATATCTAAATTGATACGTAAATGCGTATGGTAAAAATAGTGTTGATAAAATGTTGATTTACCAGAAGCTTGTACACCTGTGAATAGAATCAGTTGCATGAAACACTACAAAAATACGATGAATTCCGTATTAAACCATGTTTATGAATTTTGCTACAATTGATTCAATGTTGAGAACGCTTATAAATCTAAAATGAAAAAATATATTCAATTTCGCTCTATATTTTCCGTATTTATTTTCGGCAGTCTGAGTGCTTGTCAAAGTCAGTTTGTCACTACACCGAACCTACCCACTGAAGCCAATTTGGTGGCAAATTCAGTCAATAATGGTTTGGAAACGGAGTTGAATATTGATTATATTATTGCCTTTAAAAATTTAAAAATGGCATATGGTCAATGTGTTGCTTTTACTGGCGAACATGAGTTTGTATTTACTGACAATAAATTAGAACAAGATCTGGAAATGGGGACTTTATTCGCACGTACAGAGGGTGGAGCCTATTTATCAAAAACTCTGGTGGAATCTATTGGTAAGAATAGAACTCGATTAACACTATTCTTACCAGTAGGTTATAAATCTGCTCAAGCACGTTTTAAACTTGATGCAAAACGAGCATTAGGACAAGATCCGTCATGTAATGTTGCAAAGCCTATTTAAATGAATCAATCAGATATCGGATCAACTTTGTTCAGAAGAAGCTGTATCTTTTGAGTTGGGAATCACCATACTGGCAAGTTTAAGCATATCCATCTGAATATTATTCATTTGCTGTTCAATTTTCTTAAAATCAACTTTTGAAATATCCAAGTCGCCATTTAAAAGTGCTGAATTAAGAAGCTGCTGATTACTTTGTAATACTTGTTGGCGTAAGCCATCTATTTCCTGACTTTTTAGATCTAGGGAAATTAAAGCAGTATTAAAGCCCTGTAGCTCTCGACTCAGATCTTTTACAGTTTGTTGTAAGACAACATGATCTTTAGATTGAATGGCCTGTTGCAAATCAGACTGGGTCTGTTGCAGTTTCTCCATATAATCACCCGTTTTTAATTGAGCATCGGCGACATCACGAGCGATATAAAACAAATTGCCAGATTTCAAATCCTCAGTGCTTTTATGGGACACTTCTGATTTTTGCTCAAGTGCTGAATCAGATGCTTGAGTTGATTCAGTCTGTTGAGTGTCTTGTTGTTGACGTGATTGTTCAGCGGCTTGATTACAGCCCAAAAGTAAAATGCCTGAAGTAAAAATAATAAAAGGTAAAACAGCACCTTGTAGTAACTTTTTCATTGAAATCCAAAATCCATTTGATGGGCTATGTAGTGAATATAGGATGCAAAAATGTAGAGATTGAGGATTGTTGCAAAGGGCATACAGACTGTAACGTGAACCATTCAATTCTTTAAAAAAAGTGAAATACGAGTGCAATGGTTGCACTCGTACGCTTATTTAATCGTGAGTATCGAATGTTCTATAAAATGAGGCTAAAGTTTTTAGAGCATCAATTTACGATGTTTAGTATCAAGTTGCGCTGTTATTTAAAGTTGTGTTGTTATTTAGCCAATTCAGCTTCGATTGCTGAAGTGATACGTGGGTCATCAGCAGTAATATCTGGTGCAAAACGTGCCACAATTTCACCATTTTTTCCAATTAAGAACTTCTCAAAGTTCCAAAGTACTTCTGGTTTAGGATTTGGCGTTAAACCGTAATCGACTAAATCTTTCCACCATGGACCTTCACCAATTCGCTCTGGAATTGAATGAATTAAAGTATCATAGAGCGGGTGCTTGTCATCGCCAGCCACAGAAATTTTTGCAAAAAGTGGAAAGTCGACATTGTAGGTCAATGAACAAAATTGCTCGATCTCATCATTGCTACCAGGTTCTTGAGCAAGAAAGTTATTTGCAGGAAAGCCTAAAACTTCAAATCCTTGCTCTTTTTTTTCGGTATAAAGTTTTTCCAGCCCCTCATATTGTGGCGTTAGCCCACATTTAGAAGCAACATTGACAATTAACAGGACTTTACCTTGATATTGATTCAAGGTAACTGGCTCACCTTTGATGGTATTGACTGGAATATCGTATACAGAATTGCTCATGGCTTTATCCTTAAACATTAAGTCTTCAAGTAGAAAAATATGTTTAATGTTTTAACGATATTGCATGATTTCGGCAAGTTGCATTTGTATCTAAGTGCAAATAAAAAAAGCAGATCAAGAGACCTGCTTTTAGCATGAATCAAATTGAATTGATTATGGTGCAGCATTGGCTTTCGTTTGAAGCGCTTGCATTTCAGTTAACAGGCTTTGCTGTAACTCAGTACCTTTCTTTTGAAGTTCCATAATTTTTTGTGGATCTGGTGAACTTGCTAAACCAGCTTCAGACATTTCAACGCCTAGGTTGTTTGATTCTTTCATTTTGTCACGTACTGATGCAACTTCAGTACTCTTAAGTGCTAAACCATCAAGGTCTTTGTTGAAGCCATCAACATAAGTTTTCATTTTATCAACAACGCCTTTCAGCGCATCTTTATCACCTTTTTGAGCAGCTTGCATAACTTCAGTTTGGAAGTTTAATGCTTCTTTTGCTTTCGCTGTAGACATTGTTTGAAGTGCAGTTAAGTCACTTTTGATATCCGCAGCATTGTTGGTGCTGAGTGAAGCAGCCGCAGCAGCTGGTTTGCTGTCTGTGCCAGACGCAGCATCTGCTGGTTTTTTGTCACACGCAGTTAAAACCAATGCTGAAGCACATAGCGTAGCAAGTAGTAATTTTTTCATTATAAAACCCTTCATTATTTAAAATTCTTAAGAACCTGACCCTAAGTCTACATATTCATAAAGTTATATGCTTAATTTTGAGCATAAGATGCAAAATGCACAATTTTAAGGCAATTTTCTATAGTATTTTTGTACATAAGCTTAGCAATAAAGTGAAAATTGTCACTCAAAAGAGGTTCTAATCTAAATATTTCGCATCTGAGCAGGTGTCTGCTGTGTATAACGTTTAAAAAATTCAATAAAGCTAGAAGTGTGTTGGTATCCCAATTCTAGGCTGATTTTTTTCACTGAAAAACCTTGTTGAATCAGTGAAATAGCATGAATGATTTTGGCACGATTGCGCCATTCAGACAGAGACAGTTTTAGCGAATCTTGGCTGAGTCGAAGTGCGTGTCGTTCAGTAATCTGAAAGCTATCTAAGATTTCCTGTAAGCCGTGGTTAAATTGCTGGGTATCTGAAAGCTGTTCAAGAATTGGCTTTAAAATGGGATGATTTGTTTGCGGTAAATAGTGTTCATAACAGGGGCTATTTTGAATTTGATCAACCAACAGTTGTAATAGGTGTTGATGATATGTTGGAGAAGGAATTCCTTGCTTTTGCTGATCCAAAATTTCTTCAATGGTATGGCGCAAAAATGGTCGAATACTTAATGTTTGTGTGTTGCTTGACAACTGTTGGCAAAGCTGCGGATGAAGACGGATACAAATATAATGTGTTAATAAATCATCGACCGCTGTACAGCAATGTTCAGTTTGCGGGGGAATCCATAAACCATAACTGGGCGGTGATAAATAAGTTTGATCTGCAACGGTCAGCTCTAAAGTACCATTTAGGCTTAAATTGAAGTCACCCCATAAATTACAATGAGGGGTGACGACATCATGTTTCTGATAGAAAAATTCTTCTACGGAAATCAGATTGGAATACATGGTTAAAAGTTTAACTCTCACATTGCATAGCATTGGTTTCAGTTTTTGGATTATTTAAGCCTCGACTCAAAGTGAAAATTGAAATAAAGGCTAAAAGAATAAAGCTAAGTACACTATACAATAAAATGTTGGCATTAAAATGATCAACAATATAGCCGCCGATCAAAGCACCTGTTGCAATCATCACTTGGAAAAAACCAACAAATAAAGGCATGCCTTTTTCAACTGCATGAGGCGCATGTAAAAACATCCATATATTGGCTGTTGTTGGAAACGCACCAAATGCAAAACCCCACAGCGCAGTCAGAATAAATGCACCAATCGGTTGAATTGCCAAGAGTGGGAAGCCGAAGAACACAATCCCAAAACAAATTGCGACAAAGGCAAAAGTATAGCGAACATTTAAATTACCACTGTAACCAGCAAACGCATTCCCAAATACGCCAGCTACACCAAATAGTAACAAGAGTGAACTGATGGTTGCATTATCAAATCCTGCTGAATTTTTGAAAAATGGTGTGAGATAACTAAATGAAGAAAAGTGAGCTAAACCAATCAATAAGATAATAATTAAACCTTGTCTGGCTTTATTGATTCTTAATAGAGCAGGTAAGTCTTTAAAATGGATGGCTGATTCTGGTTTTAGACTCGGGATAAATTTGACACCCAGCAACAACACAATAAATCCAATGACAGCGGTAATGGCAAATGATGTACGCCAACCATAAGCATCACTGAGCCATGTGCCAATTGGCACACCAAGTACAGTCGCTAAAGTTACACCAGCCATAACCGTCGCTGTTGCTTTGGCAATAGGCAGGTGTTTCGGAGCTAAACGATCACTTAAAGCAATGGCAGTTGCCCAGAAGCCACCAATGGCAAAACCAAGAATAAAGCGGCTGATTAATAAAATTTCAAAATTCGGTGCAATTGCAGTAATGGCATTGGCAATAACCATGGTTGCAGCAAGGGCGAGTAGCAAATAACGTCGATCTAAATTTTTTACCAGTACGGGTAACAATGGAGCCGCTAAGGCTGCCATGATGCCTGGTAATGTAATCATTAACCCTGCTGTACCCACAGAGACATGCAAATCTGTAGAAATGCTATTCAGAACACCAATAGGAAGGAATTCGCTGGTGACCAAAGCGAAAGCAGTGACAGCAACGGTAAGCAGTGCTAGCCAACTGCCTTGATTACTGGGGGCAACCTCTGATGAAGGTTGTTGCGAAATTTCTGATTGCATCATGTTCATGAATATAGTCCTGATGAAAGCATGAGAATGTGAGAGGGAGTTTTAATTGATTAGCGATCGTTATAAAAATAAAATATTTGATTAATTCTTAGCTGTCAATTAATTTAATAATGTTTGTTATAAAAATATGTGTGAAGATTATGGCGAATTCTGAAGAACATGATTTAGTCGCAGAAAAACAGGTAATTAAACGCGGACGTGGTCGCCCCAAATGTTTTGATGAGCAACAGGCATTGCACAAAGCGATGTTGTTGTTCTGGGAATTTGGTTATGAGGCGACATCGATGAGTGATTTAACCAAAGCACTCAATCTTACTGCACCGAGTATTTACAGTAGTTTTGGTGATAAATCACAGTTTTTTCATGCCTGTTTAGCCTATTACTTAAAACATGAGGCTTGTTCACTAGATATTATTTTTCAACAAGCCAAGACTGCAAAAATTGCGATTGAACTTTATCTGCATGAAAATCTTAAAAAACTTGTTCAACAGAATAAACCAACAGGCTGTATGTTGGTGACAGCAACCATCAATTGTTCTCAAGAACATGCACCAATTCAACATGATTTATTACTCAAAAGACAACAAGTCAAAGAAAGAATTTATCAACGCTTAGAGCAAGGGATAAAAGATGGTGATCTAAATCCACAAGCCGATTTACAAGCAATGGCAGATTATTATTCTACGGTGATCCAAGGTTTAACCATGCAAGCTCGTGATGGTGTGGGGTTAAAACAGTTGCAAAATGTGGTGGCACTGGCAATAAAGACTTGGGACTTATTTTAGGTTTAAGAATTTTCAGTAATATCAATACCTCACAGTGATTTGTCTGAAAAACCCTATAGATGTCTGAAATGCCATATTTAAATTGATTCAGACTTCATTGATAATTCTTGCAAGTTCTCATGAATAGTGGAAGTTATGTACACCAACACGAAACCCATGTGGTGGGCAGTCAGTTTACCCATTATCGCTGTCTTGATCTGGTCACTCAATATTGCAGTGACACGTTATGTCACAGATTATATTTCACCTGTCAGTATTAGTTTTTATCGCTGGTTGGTGGCATTTATTCTTTTGACTCCTTTTATGTTGTCTAAGGTCTGGCAGCAACGGGATTTAATCCGTCAACACTTTGTTCAATTTGCCGTACTGAGTGCTTTTGGGATGTTCTTGTACCAAGGTTTGGCATATAGTGCGGCGCATTACACCACTGCAACGAATATGGGGATTATCAATGCCTTTATTCCAGTATTTACGATACTGGTATCGATGATGTTGTTGCGTGAAATTCCAAATCGCTATGCAGTGATCGGGAGCATATTGTCTTTTGCAGGATTAGTGTATGTGATCGGGCGTGGAGATTTTGCTAATTTGACTCAATTGGCAGGTCATTCTGGTGATCTGATCATGGTCTTAGCTGTGTTCTTTTATGCCTTTTATGGCGTATTTTTAAAGAAATGGCAATTAAAAGTGCCCTTACTCCTGAGTCTATATGTACAAATCGCATTTACTTTGATTTATCACTTACCTTTTGTATTTTATTTAGGGATCGATACGATAAATGCGAGTAATGTTGCCAGTGTGCTGTATGCAGGTGCATTCCCATCCCTCATCGCACCTTTACTTTGGATGATGGCGGTTCAATATTTGGGTCCAAATCGAACCAGTATTTTTATGAACTTAATGCCTGTATTTACCGCCATTATTGCTTATTTTTGGTTACATGAAGATTGGACGATTTATCATACAATTGGTGGGATCATCATTTTAGTCGGTATTGCTTTGGCACAAAAAAAGTCACATAGTGTCAAAAAAAGTAAATCTATTTCTGCATCTTAAATTTAAAACGAGTGAAATTTATACGATTAATCAACTATTTTGTGTTCTGATTCAGTATTAAATTCACTCAAAAATTATTTTTAATTAAGAATTTAGCGTTTAAAATCTTAAATAATAAAATAAATTTAACTACTTAAATATATTGCGAGTTTGTAGTCAATTGCTGATTATAAAGTATGATTAAAAAATAGGCGGAATAATATGTTTGTATTCGAAAAATATTTATAGGATAATATTTTTCATCGAGCCAATTAAGAATTTCTTAATGAAACTGGCTTATACTGTATTTATCAAATTCATCATACCCTCTGGATGTGATTAACCGCATCCTTTTTTATACTCAGCCAACCCTATATATGGCTGAGTTTTTTTTTTGCTTTTTTTAATGTCAATTTTCACAAAAGATGACGTGTTGATTGAGATATTTCAGATTAATCACGAATGATTTGCCCAGTTGAGGCATCAATAATTTTGCTTGGCTCTCGGCTTAAACCTAAATCACCATTTAAATAATTCAATTCTGAGCCAAAATAGTGACTGGCTTCTTGTAGTGAGCGAGCTGGTGTTAAACTTGCAGGATTGGCGCTGGTTGAAACAATAAAACCATTAAATGCATTGCACAAAGCTGTACATAATGGGTGATTGGTGACTCGAACAGCGACTTGTGTATGTTGACCTTTGATCCATTGTGGAATCTGTTCGTCTGCTGGAAGTAACCATGTTGTCGCTCGTTCCGTGTGAGAACGTTGAGTCCAAGATTGTATGATTTGTTCACGAATACTTGAGTCTACATTTGTTAGTAGATGTTCAACTTGCGAAAGCTGACCTGCCAGTAAGATGACCCCTTTTTCAATAGGGCGTTGCTTGAGTCTAAGAATTTCTAAAAATGCATGTTCATTAAATGGGTTGCAACCTAGACCCCATACCGCCTCTGTTGGATAAGCCAATACTTTACCTTGTTGAAGAATTTGTGCAGCTTCAGCAACTGAGGTTGTAATCATTGATGTTCACCTTGTCAGTTCGAAAAAATAGAAGGCTATTGTGAACCTTAATAGCTGACTCGGCAACGTAAGTATAGTCCAGATTGTTGAATGCAGAGTCCCAACAGTTCTAATTCCATCAAATAACTGGTTAATTGTGCGGTGTTGAGTTTGGATTTTTGAGCCAATGTATCTAGGTCTTGCCCAATCCAATCTAGTAATTGGTAGAGTTGGAATAAATGTTCAGGAATTTCAGGGTGCTGTGAGTTGGTTTCAGCTTGCTGTGTACATTGCCATTGGGTGGGTAGAGCTAAATCTTCCACAATTTGTTCAGGATGGTCAACAAGGATTGCACCCTCACGAATGAGTTGATGGCAACCTTGGTGGTGTTCTCCATAGATATGCCCAGGAATGGCAAAAATAATTTTACCTTGCTCAGCCGCCGTTTGAGCGGTAATTAATGAGCCGCTACCCAATTGTGCTTCTGCGACAAGAACACCTAGACTTAAACCGCTCACAATACGATTTCGATAAGGAAAATTACGTGAAATAGGCTGAGTCTCTGGAAGATACTCACTGATGATGCTTCCAGAATTTTGTAAAATTTGCTCTTGTAACTTTCGATTTTGACTTGGATAAACTAAATCTAACCCTGTACCAATCACAGCAATAGTTCGCTGGTTTTTGAGACCACCCATATGTGCAGCTTCATCAATTCCTTGCGCTAAACCGCTGGTAATAAAAAAACCTTTTTCACTTAAATAATAAGCAAAATCATATGCCACTTGTTTTCCATGTGGACTGGCTTTTCGACTACCGACAATTGCAATCTGAGGTTGACTCAAGTTTTGTGAAGATCCTTTTCCAAATAAAATTGGAGGATGGTTGTGATAAGGAAGCAGTTGTTGTGGGTAATTTGAATCAGTATCTAATAGAATAAAATCACTATGTTGTTGGATTTTATCTAAGCATATTTTAAATTGGGATTGTCCTTGTGCTGTTACAAAGACATTGGCTCTTTCGATATGATTTTTATGAATTTTAAGTTCAGACCAACGGGGTAAGCTTTCTGGAGCTACCGCTTTTGCAATAGAACCAAAATAACTCTCTAGCTTACGGAAGGCGCTGGTTGAGTGTTGAACCAAATACCAAAGTTGAATGGCATTCAATTGATGATCGGGTATTTGATTCAACATATATACATCACACTACTGAAAAATCACTGATCTGTAATCGCAGGTGGTTTGATCTCAGCACCTATTTTAATCGGTAAATTGCTTTCTAAAATATAAGCATAGCTCAGATGATCAAAACTTTTAAAAATCATCAGTGTACCAATTTGCTGACTTGGTAATTTTACCGATTCCTTGGTTTTTGGATCACGAACAACTTCACCTTGTTGATAAATACTAAATACTTGTCCAGGTTTCGCACCTTGTAAGTTACCGCGATCAATAGTGACCACACTGTGTTGCGCTGCTGTACCAATCGAACCTTGGACACGCACCACTTTACCACCAGTACTCACTTCATTAGTGGTGGTTGGATAGAACAAGCTCGGTAGTTCTGCATCATAGCTAGGAAGAACATAATCACCTTTACGAACTTCTGCATTGTAGCTCTTGGTCAATTCAAGTGTGGTGACATCATTTTCACCCGCCGTTGCGATTGCTGAAGCAACTTCAGATAACTCCAGTCCCGCATTAAACTTTTTACCTTCCGCATTGAGGAATATATAAGGTTTACCTTCGCGGTAAATGCCATAACGCTGACCTACCACTAAGCCATTTCCGCGTGCATATACGGTTTGACCAGCACCCGTAATCACACGATTATCAGCAGCACCAATGGTATAAGGAATATTTTGTAAAGACTCAGGACTGATGACAATGCTGTGTTCTAGCCACGGTTGAATATCAGATAGAGGAATCACCGAAATTGCACTATTTAATGACTCTACACGTACTTGAGGGCGTAAAGATGTTCCACCTTGATGACGACGAATAATACCATCACAACCATCACCTTCATCCACGCCGATTAATGGACGACCATCTAAAGTACATAACAGTAATTTATCGCCAGGATAAATCCAGTGTGGATTTTTAACATGTTTATTGCTTGCCCAGATTTCAGGCCAACGCCACGGCTTACTTAAAAATTTCCCTGCGATATCCCATAAGGTATCACCACGTTTCACCACATAAACATTGGGTGCACTGGATTTGAGTGCAGGTGGATTAACATTTGGGCTTGCATGTGTCATTTCCATGTAAGTGAATCCTGCACTTAAACATAGTGTCACAGCAAGTAACTGTTTCTTGAACCCCTTGGCATGAAAACCTGTTATGCCAGTTAAAACCTTTTTCATTATCATAATTCCTAAAATTATGTCTCTATATGCGTTATAATACGCATATTACACACATTTTTTTAATGAAGCATATTCTTCATTTAGTTTTAAGATCAATGGCATAGCAACAGAGGATACAGTATGGCCTTATTACCAATTTTAAGTTTTCCTGATCCCCGTTTACGTACCATTGCAAAACCTGTCGATGCTGTAACTGATGAAATTCGTCAATTAGCAGCTGACATGTTTGAAACCATGTATGAAGCGCCAGGTATTGGTCTGGCTGCTACACAGGTCGATCAACATATTCAACTTATCGTCATGGATTTGTCTGAAAATAAAGACCAACCTATGGTGTTCATTAACCCCAAAATAACACCACTTACAGAAGAAACATTCTCTTATGAAGAGGGATGTCTTTCTGTTCCCCAAATATACGATAAAGTTGAGCGTCCGTCACGAGTTAAAATCGAAGCAATTGACCTTGATGGTAAAGCTTTTGAGCTTGAAGCGGATGAATTATTGGCTGTGTGTATTCAACATGAAATGGACCACTTAAACGGTAAGTTATTTGTTGATTATTTATCTCCGTTGAAGCGTCAACGTGCACGTGAAAAAGTTGAAAAAGTCGTGCGTCAACGTGAAAAGCAGAAAGTTCCTGCAAAACGTTGATATAGAGAATTGAAAGTTAAAAGTTTCTTGAATTTTTCTTCAATACAAAGCCCAATTTTGTTTGGGCTTTGTTATACTCTGGCTCGAAAAATGTTGAGACGAACGTTTTGTTGAGAATAGGTTTGCTGCTGGGTTTCACCGCAGTTTTTTTACAGATTGCTGTATTTTTACAGCCTTTGCTACCGAAGCAATATCAAATTGCGCCGGTCTGTGAAACTATTACTCAAGCTTTAGTGCAAAGTCACTTTTATGAGAAACATCAACAAAGCACTCATCATCAACATCATTCGGCTTCTTTGACGCAGGAGGCTTCGGGTCATCAGCATCTGATGGCACATCATGAGCCTGCTGTACAAGAACAGACAAGCCATCATCATGATGCAGGTCACCAGTGCCAATACTGTACAGTCTATGGCAATCTGGTTTTACCTCCAGAACTTGAAGTCAAAGAAATCTTAGATCGTATTCAAGTACGTCTGGTTGCATTTCAAAAAGCATTTCGACATGTTTATTTTGTCCTGCAACGCTTATTCTTACTTCCTCAAGGACGCGCTCCGCCCGTTTTCGCTTAAATCAAAACTTTTTTTAGGATCTTTTTGTCGAGGTCCTGATGCTGCTTTGTCGCAGCTCATATTTATGATTTAAGAGAAAGAAAATGGCTCAACCTCAATTTTTTTTACAGCCCTTAGCGGCTGCGATTTCTATCGCTTGTTATTCAGTAACTGCTTTTGCTCAAGATCAGCAGGAAACTGCTCAACTCACACCGATTGTTGTGACAGCTCAGCTCAATAATGACGCCAACGGATTGATTGTTCATGCTGATCCTAAACAGCCAATTCAGCCTGTACCTGCAACAGATGGTGCGGACTATCTACAAAGTATCGCGGGTTTTAACGCCATTAAAAGTGGTGGAACCAATGGTGATGTTACGTTCCGTGGCATGTTTGGTACACGAATCAAAATATTGACAGATGGTACAGAAAACTTAGGCGCATGCCCTGCACGAATGGATGCACCAACATCATATATTCAACCTGAAAGCTTTGATCGAATTTCAGTCGTGAAAGGACCACAAACCGTTCAATATGCCAATACAGGTTCAGCAGCAACTGTCATTTTTGAGCGTCAGAAACCAACATTGACTGATGAGAAAAACTATCTAGGTCAAGCCAGTGTTTTGGTCGGATCTTTTGGGCGTTTGGACCACAACATTGAAGCTGCTGTTGGCGACAGTAAAAAATATTTACGTGTCAATGCCAACCGTTCTGAATCCAATAGCTATGAAGATGGTGATGGTCATAAAGTTCCATCTTCTTGGGAGCGCTGGAATACGGACTTGGCTCTGGGATGGACACCCAATGAGGATACTTGGGTTGAACTAACAGGCGGTAAAGCAGATGGTGAGGCTGAATATGCCGGTCGAACCATGGATGGCTCGCAGTTTGCTCGTGAAAGCCTTGGTCTACGTTTTGAGAAAAAAAATCTGAGCCCTGTGATTAAAAAACTCGAAGGGCAGGTTAACTATAGTTATAACGACCATATTATGGATAATTTTAGTTTGCGTATACCACCAATGACACATGATATGGATACGCATCAAATGGTGTCGAATCCAATGGCAATGCAAGTCACACGCCGTACCCTAAATAGTCGTTTAGCCATGACCAGTGAATGGGATAAGCTGAGTTTAATGACTGGGATAGATTCTCAGTTAAATAAACATGGCGGCAGTATGTCATCGCCAACGATGCCATCAATGAATGTTGCATTTAAAGAAGATATGCGTTTTCAATCTTATGGTGCATTTGGCGAGTTAGGCTATCAATTTAATGATGCTTATAAGTTAGTGACAGGTGCTCGTGTCGATCAAGTTAAAATTGATGCACTTAAACTGAATGATCAACGCAAAGAAACATTGCCAAGTGCCTTTATACGTTTAGAAAGCCAATATCCTGAGCATAATGCCAAGTCTTATATTGGTTTAGGTTATGTTGAACGTGTTCCAGATTATTGGGAATTATTTAGTACAGCACATGGCAATACAGGCATGACAAAGCCGACATTTAATGACCTTAAAACAGAAAAGACTTTACAGCTTGATCTTGGTTATCAATACCAACATGGTCCATTGAGCGCATGGACATCGGCATATGCAGGGTTGATTAATGACTTTATTTTATTGAGTTATCATAATCATCCGAAAGCTGGAATGGATGGGCATAGTCATGGTTCATCATTTAGTGCGGGTGCAAAAAATGTCGATGCAACCATTGCAGGTGCAGAAGCTGGGGTAGGTTACCAATTTACTGATGCCATTCAAGCTGATCTTAGTGCAATGTATGCATGGGGTGAAAATACCGACACACATCAAGCATTACCACAAATTGCGCCATTAGAAGGACGTTTAAACTTACGATATGTGCAAGATCAATATTCTTTTGGATTGTTATGGCGTGCTGTGGCAAAACAAGATCGTATTAGCCTAAACCAAGGTAATATTGTGGGTTATGACACAGGTGAAAGCAAAGGCTTTACGACTTTGGCTCTAAATGCTTCTTACAACATTCAAAAAAATCTGAATTTGTCTGTTGGTGTCGATAATGTATTCGATAAAACCTATACCGAACATTTGAATAAGTTAGGTGTTGGCGCTGATGGTCAAGTCGGCACACAGCAATTTAATAATACTGGGCGTAACTATTGGGCGCGCGTGAGCATGAAATTTTAATTTTACCGAAATATGAGGATGTCATATGAGTAACGACAGTAATAAATTATCGCCAGAAAAGTCATTTTGGGGATGGAAGTTGCTAGTCATCGCAATTATTTTAAGCTGCATTTTCATGGGAATCTTCTATTTGGCGATTACCAATGAACCTGACTATATGCCAAGTCAAAAACAGAAAACGGCTGAACAGCACGACATGTCTAAGATGAGTCATGAAGATATGCAAAATATGCAGCATTCCGCTTCAGAGCCAATGCATAATCATTGATGATGTGAAAATCTTAAAATAAAAAGGAGGTCTGAGGACTTCCTTTTTAATTACAGATACTTAAAATAGGGTCAAACAGTAAAGATAATTAGAAATGAATGAAAAAATAGAAGCTTATCTTGATATTTTTAAACAATATGGCGAAGTTTCCATCGCGGATGAAGAGTGGACAACAGCGTTTGAACAAATATTCAGAGAACGACTAAAAATTGAAGGAATTGACGAAATTCGTATTTATCAGACCATTGTACAACCTGATCGAAAATTAATTTGTAGAGTATTTCATCAACCCAGTATGAAAATTCTTCAGGAATATCCTGCAAGAACAGCATTTATTCGTTGGTTACCTTTGCTTTGTATTGTGCTTTGTTATTTTTTAATCATCTCACTGATTGCTTTAAGTTCAGAGAAAATGTTGACAGTGGCATTTCTACTATTCTTACCTTTTAGTCTGGGTGCGATCATGGAGTATGTGAAATCTTTAAAATCTCCAAATTCGTTAAAACAAACATTTCTTCAGCAAATTTATATTTTATTCGGGATCATTGTTGTTGGTGTAGTCATTTTAAGAGAGGGTGGCATTTGTCTTATTATGGCAGCGCCGATATTTTTCCTCTGTTCGACTTTAGGTGCGACATGCATACATTTTTTATGTCGACGTTTATGGAAGCCATATAATAAAGTTTACTCTATTGTACTTTTACCTTTGCTAGGCTTGTTACTATTACCTGATTTCTCTCAGTATCATAATGGTGTAACACGCCAAGAAATCATTGTTAATGCACCTATTCAAGATGTTTTTGCATCGATTAATAATATCCAGCAGATTCAGTCCAGCGAAATAAAATTTAGTCCAATTTTTTTAATGGGTTTTCCAAAACCAATTTCTGGAATGACTGAGCAAACAGATAATGGTTTGATTCGTCAAATTTATTGGCAACGCGGTATTCATTTCCAAGAAAAAATCACTCAGTCTCATGCACCAACGCAGTTGGCTTGGACTTATGTTTTTAATCAGGAATCATTTCCCAAAGGGTCTTTAGATGATCATTTGAAAATTGGTGGAGCATATTTCAATTTGTTAACAACAGACTATCAGCTGGAAGCCATTAGTCCACAGCAAACGAAAATGGTATTAACGATCGATTATCGTTTATCAACTGAAGTGAATTGGTATGCGGATTTATGGACACGCTATGTGCTGAATGAATTTAGTGATGTTGTCCTTAATATCTATAAACACCGCTTGGAAAAACAAAGTTAAGGCTGAACACCTTAACTTTTCAAATCATGACTGATGCATACTCGCGAGTTGCTTTCCTGCATTTTGATAGAGGCTTAGGGCATATTCTTGTTTGGCACGACCACTTTCTTGCAAATATTGATCAAGTTTAGGGATATGTTTTGCACCACGATAAACCAATGTATTTTTAGCAATTAAATACAATGGATACCATGCCAGCGTACGCGGTTTTAGTCCTAGATTTTTCATTTTACGTTGCCCAATAAAAAACTGAGTAATGTCTAAATGGTTTTGATAAGCCTTTCTTTGTAAAAATCTATTGAAATATTTATAGTGCCGCTCAAAAGGTTCTTTGGATAAACTGACGGCTAAAGCTTTACTGCTTTCATCAACTTTGGGATGCGCATAATTCATCCACTGTAATAATTTCCACGCTTCAGACTCTTTATTGACTAACCATTTTTCATCTATTCCCATTAACCAACCCGCGTACTTCCAAAAATGCATCAAGGCATCGCACTCAGCTTTGCTTGGAAAAATACCAATGGCTCTCACACCGATCAGAAGCACCGCACTAAAGGCAATATTGGTCATGGCTTGATCATATTGATTGATGGGTGTGCCCCAAATCTCGTGATCCCAATCTTTTGACTTATTCAACTGATAACGTACTAGAGAATGAATGAACCGAACATAAATCGTCGAGGTAAAGCCATCGTTAAAACGTGAGAAGCTATTCAGTTGATTGACATCTAACCACCACTTATGCGTTTCTGCTAAACGTTTTCCTGCATATTTATGCAAAGCCCCAGTCTGAATAAGTGGTTGGTTAAAGCCAGGGTATTGATAACCTGTCATTAAAGCGAGATCACGTAGGATAAAAGTTCCATTGGAACCTAAACGATGCGTGAATTTGATTGCTGTTTCAATTTTGGCTGAATCCAGCCAACTCGGTGCATGCTCGACAATTTTAAAAAAATCAGTGAGCACTGGAATATCATGAGGAAGTTTATCTAAACCTTGATACAACGCCGTTTCAAAAAGCTTGCGATTTTGTCTAGGGTTGGTCATAACCCAATCCATAACTTGATCCATTGCATTATCACCAGTTTGTAGCGCATCGTTTAAAGATAAATACTCGGCATAACTTGGCTGTAGCGGTTGTTCTGTAAAATAATGAAAAATTCTAGTCTTGAGATTAGTTCGTGACATTTTTTCATAGGGTGCAAGTCGTTGTGGCTTAACTAAGGTTTGCATTTTTCGTTTGACCTGATTATTGTTTAGTCAAACTCTAATATGAATAATTATTCGTATTCAATTCGCATTTCGGGATGAATATGCCAATGAGAAAACAACCCCAACAACAACGTGCTCGAAATGTTGTAGATAGCATTTTAGAAGCAACACAATTGTGTATTGCTGAACACGGTTTGCTAAATGTCACCACACCAAAAATTTCTGAAAAATCAGGTGTCAGTGTCGGGTCGATATATCAGTATTTTGGCAATAAAGAAGAAATCGTTCAGGAGTTGCTACGCCGTAAAAGCGAGCAACTCGGGCTTGCACTTAAACAAATTGCCATCAGCCAAGAAGGTTTAAGTTTAAATGAAATCATACCGCTTAGTATTCAATTCGGTTTTGACATGATGAAAGCTGATGGTGGTTTCTTTATAGAGGTGTTGAAACATTGGCATGGTTATAACAATTCAGAAGCTGCAAAAGTTTTAGAAAAGCACTTCTATGAAGTCGGCTTATATGTATTCAGTCGCTTTTTTAAGGATTGGAGTTTTGAAGTGCTTAAGAATAAGTCTTTCGTCATTATTAACAGTACGCTTTTTACCATGATGCGCTATGTAAGCCATAATAACTTTCTAATTTCAGAGCAACAGCTTAAAAAAGAACTAACCTTAATGATCTTGGCTTATTTGGAACAAGACACCAACATCGTGCAATCTCAAAGCCAAGCCTAAAATAAAAGGCGATCCAAAACGTCAGTCCAAAATGTCAGTAGATGTGTGAAAGAACGGATTGTTTGGTTATTACCATTTCCACACGTGTCCTCATATGTAAGTAGAGTAAGTAGAGATAGTCATTCAGCAGATTATTGTGATCTTGATTCATAGGTAGGTATAGAACAAGAAATAATGAAGATAGAGATGAAAATTCGAGTGATGGTGCAGAACTGGAGAGGAGTGTTCAAAGAGACTAGTGAATTAAAATCATATTCAATGTGTGTTTTTTAAGCCAAAAAAGCATTTTTTCAATAAAAAAACCCGATTTAGGGGAATAAATAGGCAAACAAAGCGAAATTAAGAAAATAATTAAAAAAGGGGGTTGTGTTAGGTTAGGAATGCTGTAGAATGCACATCCATCGGCGGTGATGAAGATTAAAACTTCTGATAAAACAATGGCTTGGTTGAATTGATTAAGTTGGGTTTTAGAAAGGAAGTTTAAAAAATAATTTGAAATCACAGTTGACTTTCTAGAGATAGAGAGTAATATAGCCGACCTAGCTTGATGCTGACGAAGCATGAAGAAGATCATTAAGAGAATATGAAGAACAACTTGTGTGGATTTTTACTGATTGATTAATCGAAATATTATCATTGATT
>NZ_LBNA01000039.1:0-78978 GCF_001005515.1 Acinetobacter sp. Ag2 | reverse complement strand
CCGTTATATACAGTGTTTAAACTATTTGCAGTCAGCGTCGCTTTGGCTTTAGCAATGTCTAAAGCCCCATCAACAAAGGTTAAGTCATAGTTTTTATCGAAACCATTGGCTTTGTTCGCATAACTGCCTGCGTCTTTCGCAATGACTGATGCAGTGACACCCGTCAATACCGAACTATCTTCACCATTGACTAAACCATTTGCTGTAAAGCCTGATGCTGTTTGATCTTTACCATTATAGGTCGTGTTTAAACTATTGGCGGTTACTGTTGCTTTGGCTTTGGCAATATCCAAGGCACCATCGACAAATGTTAAGTCATAGTTTTTATCGACACCATTGGCTTTGTTCGTATAACTGCCTGCATCTTTAGCAGAAACAGTAGCCGTCACACCTGAAAGCACAGTTTCAGTTTCACCATTCACCAAACCACTTGCTGTAAAGCCTGATGCTGTTTGATCTTTACCGTTATATACAGTGTTTAAACTATTCGCAGTTACTGTTGCTTTGGCTTTGGCGATATCCAAGGCACCATCAACAAATGTTAAGTCATAGTTTTTATCGACACCATTGGCTTTATTTGCATAACTGCCTGCATCTTTAGCAGAAACAGTAGCCGTCACACCTGTAAGTACAGTTTCAGTTTCACCATTGACCAAACCATTTGCTGTAAAGCCTGATGCTGTTTGATCTTGCCCGTTATATACAGTGTTTAAACTATTTGCAGTCAGCGTCGCTTTGGCTTTAGCAATGTCTAAAGCCCCATCAACAAAGGTTAAGTCATAGTTTTTATCGACACCATTGGCTTTGTTCGCATAACTGCCTGCGTCTTTCGCAATGACTGATGCAGTGACACCCGTCAATACCGAACTATCTTCACCATTGACTAAACCATTTGCTGTAAAGCCTGATGCTGTTTGATCTTTACCATTATAGGTCGTGTTTAAACTATTGGCGGTTACTGTTGCTTTGGCTTTGGCAATATCCAAGGCACCATCGACAAATGTTAAGTCATAGTTTTTATCGACACCATTGGCTTTGTTCGTATAACTGCCTGCATCTTTAGCAGAAACAGTAGCCGTCACACCTGAAAGCACAGTTTCAGTTTCACCATTCACCAAACCACTTGCTGTAAAGCCTGATGCTGTTTGATCTTGTCCGTTATATACAGTGTTTAAACTATTCGCTGTCACCGTAGCTTTGGCTTTATCAATCGTTCCAGTCGTAGCATTGGTCACTACTTCATAGTTGTTACCATTGTTCCCATCTTGAATAACGATATCATCGATATCTAAACGATGTGTTCCAGCATTTTGACTCGCAAATACCTGCTTTGCGGTAACGCTATCACCTGTTTGTACACCGATGATCTCAACCGTAGCCGTTGATTGTTTTGTTCCATCGTATACACGCGTATCAGTTACAGCATTGATATCTAGTTTGGCTTGGTTGATTTTTAAAACTGCATCACTTGCTGTATTATTTGCACCGATCAGATCGTAACCGTGCTGAGTAGAGTAATAAGCATCCTCATAAGTTCCAGCATTACGATAGCCTCCAACAGCACCACCAAAAATTTTACTACCATCCAAACCAAGTACATCAGTTAAAGTCTGATTTTTTCCGTTATAGGTCGTAGTGGCGTCCAGTGTATTTAAATCAAACTGAGTTAAAAAGCTTCTTAAGAATGGTGTCGTTTGCCCTGCATATATCCGCCAAACTTTTCCAGTACCCCCTGCGTCATCGACATCCCAACCTGCATTTTTAAAGGTGTTCAAGTCTTGCATTTGGGTTGTTGTTAAACCTAAGGTATTTACAAGACTCCCTTGACTATTGCCAATGGCAAGGCTTTGTCCAGTCGTGTCTTGGTTCCAAAAACTATTGTTTATATTGGTGGTATTACTACCTTTACCCACGATATTTCCAGCATTAGATTTTCCTTGGATCGTTCCTGTGACATAGGTATTATCTATATTTAATACTGTATCATCATAGAATCCTCCTAGAATGCCACCGACATTATCCGCTAAACTGTTAATATTTCCTGTATAGTAACTATTCTCTATTGTGACTTTGTCTTTTTCACCAACACTACCAACCAGGCCACCAACAGCCCCATATTCAGACCATTTTGTATTGATATTGACACTGGAAAAACTGTTGGATAGTTTGTTTTCCGTACCAGTCAAAACACCAACGATCCCGCCACAAAAACCTGCACTACAGCCACTAAATGTTCCTGTGGTATAGACATTACTGATTTGATTATTATCACCATATAAATAACCCGCCAAAATACCCGAAGACAATCGACCCGAAATATTGGCATCGACAATACCTAAATTCTTTATCGTCGTATTTGCACCTGCACCAATTAAGCCCACAAAATTTGTATCTGGGCGATTAATGGTGAGCTTATTAATCGTATGTCCTAAACCATCCAATACTCCAAAGAAAGAAGATCCACCACCATACTCTCCAATTGGTTTAAATCCTGCCCCTCCATTCCAGTCTACAGTCTCTGAAGCATCGATATTATTTCCAATCAAAAACTTTCCAATTGGGTATTTAGCGATATCTTGCAATTGATTTAAAGTCAGAATCGCTGAATAAAGTTCAGGTCGATTTGTGGTCGTTATTGTACCTGTGGGTAAATCATTTTTATTAAAAACTTGGTTACCACTTAAATGCTTTAAATAAGGCGTGGTTTGATTATTGGCATTGCCCCAAGTTGCGTCAAAGTCAAAACCTTGCATATTGTCTTTTTGAAACATTTGCAAGGTGTTTAAACCTTGTCCTGCGGCACTGCTGTTTTGCCCTGTAGTTTCAATGTTCCAATAACTATTTTGAACCGTACCCGATAGATTCGTACCAATCAATCCCCCTACAGAACTTGGAGCAGATACCATACCTGTCGCATATGTATTATTAACATTTCCCCGATTAATACCAATCAAACCACCAACATCTTGTTTTTTTCCTGAAACAGCGCCAGTCGTATAGGCGTTTTTAATATTTTTATTGTTTTCACCGACTAACCCACCGACAGCACGCTCCCCTGCAATAAGACCAGTTGCATAAGCGTTATCAATATTACCTGAATTAACACCAACTAAACCACCTACATAATTCATTCCTTCAACGTTATCGAGCGAATAAACATTCTTTAAACTACCACCCACCAGATGACCAACCATGCCACCAACATAATTTCTCCCAGTACGCCCCCCTCCTAAAAGTCCAATATTACGAATTTGTGCATTGTTGGCATAACCAATTAAACCAATATAATCCTGTTTAGGTCGATACATTCGAAGAGTATCAATTATATGTCCCAAACCATCCAGTTGCCCTGTAAAGGGATTATTTAAATCTCCGATTGGTTGAAACCCGCCATAACCATTCCAGTTCCATGCACTAGTAGCATCTATATTTGCACCTAGAACATAGTTACCACTCAGGTTTCCATTCATACCTTGTAAGTCTGTTCCTGTGGTTGAACCTTCCACCCCCAAAGAGGTAATGACTTGATAGTTAATGGTGGCATCGGTTCCCTTTTGGGTACTAAAATTCTGACCTGCTTGTAAGTTGACTTTGGCACCATTTTTTAAATAATAATTGGCGCTACTATTGGCAGTATCTTGCCCATAAATCAAATGCAGCTTGGCATCGCTGTTGGTCGCAGTAATGTCCGCATTGATATTGATGTCATTGTGTGCATTTAAGGTCAGGCTGTTCGCACTATCCCAAGTCACACTCGCATTAACATTGATATCACCCTTTTGACTACCTGTATCGCTGGTTTGTAAGGTGACATTATTGCTGGCAAGATTATTGGCTAAGGTCTTTGCCCCAATCCCACTACTACTTTGTGTGGCATTGCCCGCATTGATGTTAAAATCTGTTGGATCGATCAACCAAGTTCCTGTTTTTGCGCTGTCTGATCGAGTGGAGACAGCCGTACTTTGATCAATCCTGACATCGGCTGCCGAGGTTTCGATAAACCCACCATCTTGACCATTTTTTCCTTCGGCTTTCAGTACACCACTGACACTCGTCATGCCTGCTTGCATATCACCCAGTAGAATAATTTCGCCTTTGGCATTTTGACTTAAACGGTTGGCTTCAATGATACCTAAATGATTTACCACAGCTTTACTTAAACTGTCTTTGGCTTTTGCAGTTAAATAGACTGCGCCATTATCAGCAAGAATTGCTCCTCCATTGTCCACCAAACCTTTAAGAACCCCTTGATCCACTTGGTACTGGGTCAATGAACCATCTTGTAAAGCAAGGGTGACTTGACTAGCGGATGTTAAGTGCGTAGTCCCATTCGGTGTGGTAATAGAACCTGTATTTTTAACATTCGGCGCAATTAACGCGACTGTTCCACCTTTTAAAGTTTGAATAGTGCCATAATTTTCTATACTTGCATGACTATTGGCATCACCTTTTAAAGTGAATTGACCATTTTGAATATCATGGTCCGTGAGTGCTAACGTTGAAGCAACCAATCCCCCAACATTCACTTGAGCGGTTTTAGAGAAAACCACACCATTCGGATTGAGCAAAAACACCTGACCATTGGCATTTAAACGCCCCATAATTTGCGAAGCGTTACTGTCTAATATATGGTTAATTGCGACTGAAGATGCATTATTTTGGTTAAAATTGACTGTCGCATTTTGACCAATGTTAAAGCTGTTCCAATTGGTGCTCAGTGTTTGACTGCTTTGATTAATATTCAGGGTATGCCCATTTTGAGAAATCGTTGCCGAACCCGAATTAATCTGAGCGCCTGTTGGTAATTCGATATTTGAAATCGCTGCATGTACAGATAAGGGTAGTAAGGCTAATCCAAATAAAAGCAAAGCTGATACTTTTTCAGCAATTCCGATTATTTTATTTTGATCATTCACTTTACTTTGTGAAGGACTGTGGTTTTTTGCCAGTTCTGAGACAGCTTGCCAACAGCCAATTTTTTTATTCCAAATAACTTTGTAAATTTTATTCATAAGTATGTCCAAATGGTATTGTACGCAAATTAACCATTTAAACATAAGCACGCATAAAAAAAATAGACTTTTATAAATTTTTCTAAACAAATCATTGAATTACTTTTTATCAAAGTGAGACAATTTTTTAGCTTATATTTAAATATTAAAAAATTGTCACACTTTAGAAAATCATAGAGAATATCAATTTCGTCTCAATTCAATTTTTTAAAAATCCAAAAATTGTATAAGCAAGCAAAATGAATCAGCCAATTGAAGCAAAAATTTGCTATTTAGGTACTGCGTTTATTAGTTGCTGTGAAATTATAAAAAAGTTACGTAACCATTTTATTTTTAAGTTAATAATCAAGTAATTTTTCAGTCCTATAAACACGCCTATTCAATAAAAAGATGAGATTTATTCATTTAGTTTTTTCTGGGGCAATAAGGAAATTACCTATCTATTATCAACTTTGAATATAAAAGATCTTGCCTAGCCCATTTATTGAAATTGAGATAAATAAAAAAAGCTGATTATCCTGTTAAACAAAACAGTTTTCTAGGGGATGTCGGAATAAAAAAGCGATTAACAGCATTTATAAATATTATCTAAATAATCAAGTAAAAATAAACATTCTATTTAGCACGTACAAATGACTTATACGGTAGTGAACTCTTAGACTTTCAGTAATACATGTGTTGACATTTTCTAAGCTACCTGTGTGGTAGTGAACAAAATCAAATTTAAGTTAATTTTTACCACAATTTTCTAAGCTACCTATACGGTAGTGAATGCTTGTTAGAGAATGATCAAGTTATACAACAGGTGTTCTCTTGAAGTCTCTCAGTGTACAAAACAGATAAAATAAATGATCGCGCTGAATTGAAAGTGAATATGGTAATTGAAGAAGAAATCAAACGCTGAACAGGATGTAGTTAACCTCATCTCTTTAAACAACAAAAAGCGCCCATGGGCGCTTTTTGTTGTGTTACAGTAACCTGCCCTAGTCATTGGGGCTAGGGTGACCTGTAACGGTGTTTCGTTACATTAATCCTTGGAGGTTTACGATGCGCTTTTGTCTAATCATCGTTGTCATCCTGTTATTGTTGTTGATTTCTCAATCAGCTCACTAACAGAATGCGTCGGGTAGTTACCGCTACTCGGCGTCTCCAAGCAAATAATAAAACAGAAATGAATATAAATCAAATTTTGAACAATTCAAATTACGAATGAAGAAATCTTTTTCTAAGCTACCTCTACGGTAGTGAACATGTATCTGAAACTTCAACCGATGCCATGAATTTTCTAAGCTACCTATACGGTAGTGAACTTTATTGTTTTGATCGTTGTTATTTATTGAAATTTCTAAACGACCTATACGGTAGTGAACCTCGCGCTTTGATATACATTGCCTGTGCTTCTTTTCTAAGCTACCTATACGGTAGTGAACGCAGTATTGTTCCCGACGTTACAACTCCAAAATTTCTAAGCTACCTATACGGTAGTGAACATTGCTGGATTCTGTTTAATCAGTATTGTCGGTTTCTAAGCTACCTATACGGTAGTGAACAAAAATATCGTGTTACTGGATATGATGAATATTTTCTAAGCTACCTATACGGTAGTGAACCAATTTCAAATTATCTATGCTGCACCTCAAAATTTCTAAGCTACCTATACGGTAGTGAACATTGCTCTTGTGAAAAAGAAATAAAATCAGGGTTTCTAAGCTACCTATACGGTAGTGAACTGCTCATATCCGATTCCTCTATAGCATTTTTTTTTCTAAGCTACCTATACGGTAGTGAACAACGATATGCGAGCTATGCCCCGCTTCGATGTTTTCTAAGCTACCTATACGGTAGTGAACGCAATTTAAGATTAGCATTACTGGTAACTATTTTTCTAAGCTACCTATACGGTAGTGAACAGTATGAGAATTTCATTTCATGGGGAAATGATTTTCTAAGCTACCTATACGGTAGTGAACTTTTGGTGGCAATTTCTCATTTCAACCTTACTTTTCTAAGCTACCTATACGGTAGTGAACTTCTACCCAATCCACTGTTTGGTTATCTTCGGTTTCTAAGCTACCTATACGGTAGTGAACTATAATTTTAAAACAAAAAATAAAATAATAACAGTAAGTTAAACCTAAAAATCATCAAATGACCCAAGTTTTTACTTACAATTATAACTTATTGATTTTATTCAGTTGTTAAAGAGTTAAAAAATATTGGGGTAAAATTTTAGAATATTTGTTTGATTAATTAAGCCTATATACTCTAAATCAGCTACTTTTATCTTATCACTAAAAGATTTTCCAATATTCACACATGTTTTTAATGCCACTCATTTAATTTATCATTAGAAAATGAAGAAATCTTACATTTCATTATTTTCTTAGTAAAACAAACTTCACCACGTTTAATCGGTTTTGGTATTTTCATTATCTTAAACTCAAAAGCTTGACGTAATCTTGACGTAAATTATTCGGCTAGATCGGCTAATTTCACCATTTAAACCTAGTAGGCTGATATTATCACATATTATTATACGCATAAAAAAAGGGCTTTAAGCTACTGATTTCGCTTAAATCCCTTATTACATATACATCTAAATCTTGGTAGGTATATCCAGACTCGAACTGGAGACCTCTACGATGTCAACGTAGCGCTCTAACCAACTGAGCTATACACCTGAAGTGCTGAGAATATTATTCATTTTTCAGCAATATGACAAGACTTATTTTTTAGCTTTTAACGCATTCGAACACTCTTTAAGCAATTTCTTAATTTTTTGAATATCTTGTTGATTTTCATTAGCTAAATACGTGATTTTTTGAAAAACTTGATTTGCCTGTTCAAAGGAACTTTTTTCTTCAACCTGACTTGCTAAACGAGACATCCATTGTTGAAAAGTTTCAAATTGTGCTTTTTGATTTAGCTCAGGTAACTGCTGATTAAATTTAAAAACCAAGCGCTCAAGTTCAGACATCTGACGCACTCGAAAAAGTTTTGTCACTCCCCAGTAAATCAGTAACAATCCAATGATTCCAAAAATTAAAACTAGTCCATAACTATAGACTGAAGTGAGCCCCAGTTTTTTCATCCACCCACTTTGCTTTTCCGCATCATAACCCACGACTTTGCTTTGCCATTGAAAACTTGCGTAGTCACTCCAGACTCTTAATGTTCTCAATACGGATGAATGCTGAAAACGTAAATTTGAATAAGCTGCATCCCCAAAAATCGCTGCATTGCCATCTATGGTCGTTTGCATTCCCTGATCTATTCGCATCGGCGCAATGATGGCTGTAGGATCAATTCGACGCCATTGTCCTTGTTGATACACTTCTGTCCATGCATGAGCATCTAACTGACGTACTTCCCAACTTTTTCCGTCAGGTGCAAGTTCTCCGCCCTGATAACCTGTGACAACCCTAGCAGGTATTCCGACATAACGCATAAGCAAAACAAAGCTTGAAGCATAGTGTTCACAAAAACCCTGTTTTGATTGAAATAAAAACTCATCAATTCGGTGATTCCCCAATTTCCCCGGAGCCAGCGTGTAAACAAAATTCTCTTTTTTATACCAGTTTAAAATATTTTGAATATAGATATCAGGGTTTTCTTGGCTTTGACGAAACATACTCACTGCAAACTTCTGCGCTTGTAGATCACGATTTTTAGGATATTTTAGATTATTTTTAAGCATCAATTGTTCAAACGCTGGTGCTTGAACATCCTGTATACGCTGACCAATCCATTGCAATTCGATGGGTTGTACCCGTTGTACAAGCCGTTTCGGTGTAATAGACCAGTCTTGATGTAGTTCAAAACGTTGTTCTATCGGTATAGATTTTTCTAAACCCGTGATCCACTGCTGACTTGGATCACTGGCTAAATACTGATAATGAAAACCATCCACTTGCCCCGTTATTTTGGAATAAGATTTACTCTGCTTATTGCTTAAATCACTTGTCCAAGTTGTACCATCATAACGATCCAATACCATCGCTCGCCAATATAACTCATTGCGGCTTGGAAACTGTTTCATGTCTCCAATAATTCGAAAAGCCAAAGCACTCGATTGCGACAATGATGCAATATCTCCAGGAGACATCCGATCACTCAATCCTGTCACCGCTTGATTATTGGGAATCGGAATTTGCCAAAGTGGAGGCAAGCGTGGAAAAAACAAAAATAGTAAAATAAAAAAGGGTGAAGCCAAACCAATAAACTTAACGATATGGAATGAGTCATTTTTAAGAGATTGTAAAACAGGCTGTTTAATTTCAAAATTGGCTGTCTGTACGCGGTACAATCCAACCAAGCAACTGATTAAGCAGCACAATACTAAAACAGCCATTAAAAAAGATTGGCTGTGTAAAAATAAACTTGCACTCACAAACAAAGCAAAATTAAACAGGATAATAAAGTCACGTTTAGACTTGGTTTCAAATGCTTTGGCAAATAAGAATGTAGAAAGTACGGCAGTTCCAGCTTCTACGCCTAAAAATGTTTGAGTGTGTAGATAGATAATTAATAAGGCAAAAAATGCAAATAATAGCTTCGGCGCTTGCAACAAAAATCGAGGAACATTGAACTTTTCATGAACATTGATTTTCTGATAATACCATCCTAAACCCAAAATATTGATTAAAAACAATATCGACAAGGCAATTGGCATATAAGCAAGCTGTGCCAACCAAATCAAACTTAAGACAACTAAAATTGAAACTTGAATTGATCTATTCATACCCACTCCTCAAGCTTGTGCCAACAAAGTTTTGATATGAATATAATGCTGCTCCCCTACACCATTTTCAGTCTGAGCATGCGGTAAAATAATGCAATAAGGTGATTGTAGTTGTTCGCAACGGTCAACCAACTCCATCATTAAACTGAGTTTTTCTTCATGCTCTGCACTGGGCATTTTTGCATATTCAATTTGCATAGCATGGGTATCGAGTAAATCTTCAAACTGCTTCACAAAAAGTCCTTGTCCTCGAGCAGCCTGCTTCCATGAAATACTTTGTAATGAATCACCAATTTTAAAATTTCTTAACTCTTTAAACTCGTCCAAATCAGGTTGACCCGTATTCGCCTGAATATGTGAATATTGCACACCAGACTTTGCTTCAGGGGCTATCCAATAATCATGGGTCAGATAAATGTATGTCCATGCTCGGACTAAGCCTAGTGGATAAGTTGAATAAATCTGAATTGGAGGAATTGAAAATTTGCCACGCTTTTGCGGGATAAAATTTAATTCAACACGCTGTTGTTTATCCTGAAATAAAAAAGGTAGTAATTGATCATCGAATTTAAAATTTAAAAACTTCGGGCTTGCGCGATGTTGTTGCAAAATCACGGTGACTTTAAAAGCTTCATTAACCTTACCAACTTCATCAACAATGACTTCTATTGTCACACCATGCAATTGTTTAAAACTCAAATAAAAACTAATACACAAGATGGCACTTATTAAAAAGCAAAAACCTAAAATTAAGTTATTTGCATAGTTAATTCCCGCAATAAATGTGATCAAAATAAGCACAAGATAGAGGAAGCCTTGTTGATATATGAATACTAAAACTTCATTTTGTTTGAGTGTGCGTATACCTGTATAACGAAATCTTTGATGCAACCATTGCACGAATCTTTTAGCAAACATGGTCAAATCCCAATTAACCTTGAACAGGAACTTTTTGCATCAAAGCTAAAGTTTCAGACTCGCCTAATCCTATACGATGCGAAGTAACTGCAACAAATACGGCTTGTACATCATCTGCAATTACAAATGATCTTTTTTCAATAAATGCATGCGCTTGAGCAGCCTTTTTCAATGCCAATACACCACGCGTAGACAACCCATGACGTCCTTTTCTGGTTTCTTCAGCTAAATCAAGTATATAATCAAAAACCAAATCATTAATTGCAATGTTGTTGACTATACATTGTAATTGCAGAATCTCTTCTTGCTTAAAAATGGATTGTAAATTTTCAATTAAGTCATGACGAGAATGCTGTTGTAAAAGTAATTTTTCTGCTGAACGTGATGGATAACCCAGGGATAACCGCATTAGAAAGCGGTCTAACTGAGATTCAGGTAGGCTATATGTACCACTTTGAAAAAGTGGGTTTTGTGTTGCAATCACCCAAAATGGCTGTGGCAGTGTATAACGGACACCATCCACTGTGACATTACCCTCTTCCATTGCTTCCAACAATGCACTTTGGGTTTTTGGACTACAACGATTGATTTCATCCGCAAGTAATATTTGAGTGAAAATAGGTCCATACTTAAATTCAAATTGATGTTCTTTTTGATTAAACATATTAATCCCAATCACATCACTGGCCAGCATATCATTGGTAAATTGAATTCGTTGAAAATCAAGCCCTGCTAAACGAGACAAACTGCTGGCTAAAGTCGTTTTACCTAAGCCTGGCAAATCTTCAAAGAGCAAATGCCCTCCAGCCAATAAACTACACAAGGCAAGTTTTGTTTGTTGCTGTTTATCTAAAATGATTTGGTTAATTTGCACCAAGAACTCATCAACCTTCGGATAATAACGTGATAAGTCTAAATCACTTAATTCGGAATTCTGTTGCAGTGTATTTCCTTGTGTTGTTCCCCAAATCACCTTATTTTCCCCAATCGTAATTTTTTAAGTAATTTGATTAACATACACGTTTTTAAGGGATACTCAAAGTGCAACAATTCATGAATTTCACCACTTGGTTCATTTTGACTAAAAACCGATTCTTATCATTCTTTAAAGATCAATTTAGGGTCTAAATTATGTGTTCATACAAATCTATTTTGAGCATGGTTTAATCTTGATTTTAAATCATCTGCACTCATTGAAAATTCAATATCTGAAACCTCAGCTTGCTTAATCAATTCAATGAGCAATTGATTGATGGGTGCTTGGGTGTTGAGTCGATGTGCTAACTTCACCACCTCACCGTTAATCCAATCAACTTCAGTGCTTCGCCCTGCAATCAAATCATCTTGCATAGACGAACGTGCCAACGGATCAATTTTCAGCATTTTACGACTTAATATTTTAAATAAAATATTCGGCAGACTCATGATTTTAGGAAGCAAATGTGCAGAAATTGCAGTCAACTTTGCAGGCTTGATCTGCGCCAAATCCAGTAAATCAAGTGCTTCTTGTTGCGCCATTGCGAGACATTGACGATATTGCTGATTCGATAATTGTGCTTTTAAAGGTAATTTTGATAAGGCATTAATAGAATTATTTAAGTTAAGTAAAATTTTTGCCCACTGCACAGCAAGCATGTCCTGATCAAATACAATATCTAATTGCGATTTCTGAAAAAGTTGGGCTAAATCTTGTTGTTTGGAAAATTTTTTGACATGAATTGCCCCTGATGTACCTTGATGAAAATGTCCAGATCCCAAGGCAGCCACATTAAAAGGAACCATCCCCGCTAAGATTGTCATATCTGGTAAAAACTGTTTAAGTACAGCAACATTACTTAATCCATTTTGAAAGCTCAGGATATAAGGTCTGTGCTTAAGACCAGCATTACTTTGAACGAATATTTTCTGAAGCGCTTTGGCGACTTGTTCAGTTGCCGCTGATTTAACACAGACAAAAATAATATCAGCATCTAAAGCAATACTCGGATCTTGTGATAATTTTAGTTCATTTGCAGGTATAGATAAGTTATTCCCTAAATAATCCGTAAGTTTCAAACCAGATTTGGATAATTCATCATACATGCGTGGACGGGTCATAAATGTAACGTCTACACCTGATGCAGCCAATCGACCACCAATATAACACCCAATACTTCCCGCACCATAAATACAAATCTTCATCTCAACATCCCTTTAACCAATATATTTCTGTCATTTTTCTGATTCAACATTTTATCTGAGATAAGCGAAATGAACTGTCCGCTATCCGACAATTCATAATGTTTATTTCATGGCAATTTACAATAACGCTTTGCAATCACAATTTACCTAAGCCCACGGAATAAAAATGATAGCGAATATAGTTAAACCGTCTAATAATTCATACAAGTATTTTGCGATCAATCATTGATATTCAATAACATTTACACCCACTAGAAGATTTTGATCATTCATTTACTTCGCCCTTTTGAATCATAGATGGACTTGCTATCGTGAGGCGACATAGATGTCGCCATGTTGAGCGGGGGTATGTGAGCAAAAACAAAGCACTGCTTTGTTTGCAACGCAAGATCCCTGTTCAACGAAAGATTTTCGTTACTTTTCATCTCTGAAAAGTAAAGTATCGCCTACGCAAAACAATTTAAACTTTAGAAGTAAAGCGTGACAGTGCAAGCTTTGGCTCATCAAACAATTTATTGATCGCTTTAATTTTAATAATTAAGAGAAATGATATTTTACTGTATGAATTTTTCATCAGATTGACTATACCTTAACTAAATCACTCCCCAATGAAAAACGGCACCGAAGTACCGTTTTAACTACCATTCAAAACAGCATCAAAGTACTGTTCCATGTGATTAGACACTTATCTCAGCATGGACACTTTTTCATCGTACCACCAGCACTCGGATAACGAGCATCTACACAGTAACGATGAAAAGTTTTCTCATCCATTGCATCCATATCAGGATGATGCTTTTTCATATGTTCCAAATAGTTTTGATAATCTGGTACACCAACCATCAAACGAAAACTCTGCTGTAAGCGTGTCCATAATGTTGCAATTCTTGACCAATTCTTAGGATTAAAAATTAGATCCTTTTGCGACATGATGGTCATTTTGATGATTTTATAAATTACCGTCTTACCACCTTTGGCGAATTTAAGATTCATCTTACTCACCTCACTTATAAGTCAATTAATGCTTTGCAGACGTGACAACAGTTTCTTCAGGGTCAGCATATACTGCTGGCGCTTCATTAACTGTTGGTGTTGGACTTGCCAATGCACGGCGAATTACCCCAATAGCGGCAACCAGCATTACGACCGCAACAATCATAAAGAATGCACACAATGCTGCATTGATCTGATTCGATAAAACAATCGTTTGCATCTCTTCAAGTGTTTTTGCAGGTTTTAAAATTTCACCCTGAGCAATTGCCGCTGAGAATTTATCTGCTTGTGCCAAGAAACCAATCTTTGGATTTGAATGAAAGATTTTTTGCCAACCCGCTGTCATACAAGTAATGAATAAGAAAACTGTAGGTACAATCGTGACCCACACATACTTTTCTTTTTTCATTTTAAATAGAATGACCGTACCAAGAATAAGCGCCATAGCAGCGAGCATTTGGTTACCAATACCAAATAAAGGCCACAAGCTATTGATACCACCCAGCGGATCAACAACACCCTGATACACAAAGAAGCCCCAGCCAGCAACCGCCACCGCTGTACCAATCATGTTTCCAAAGAAGTTATGTGAATTTTTAAGTGCAGGAACAACTATACCCACGGTATCCTGAACCATAAAACGACAAGCACGCGTACCCGCATCAACCGCAGTCAAAATGAACAATGCTTCAAATAAAATCGCAAAATGATACCAGAACGCCATCATCGAACGATTATTAAAAATATCCGTGATGATATGTGCCATACCAATTGCAAATGTTGGTGCACCACCAGTACGAGAAAGAATGGTACTTTCGCCTACTTCTTTAGCCAGTAGACTTAATGTTTCTGGCGTCACTACGAAACCAAGATTACGTACTGCTTCTGCGGCACTTTCTACAGTTGTGCCCAATACTGCTGCAGGCGCATTAATCGCAAAGTAAACACCAGGCTCAAGTACAGTTGCACAAATCATTGCCATAATCGCGACAAATGATTCCATGAGCATGCCGCCATAACCAATAACACGAATATTGACTTCGTTATCTACCAGTTTAGGTGTAGTCCCTGAAGAAACTAAGGCATGAAAGCCTGAAATCGCACCACAGGCAATGGTAATAAATAAGAATGGGAACATTGATCCAGCAAAAACAGGACCAGTACCATCAACAAAATGCGTTACAGAAGGCATTTTTAACATCGGCATGGCAACAATGATACCTACTGCCAAACCTGCAATTACACCAATTTTTAAGAAAGTTGATAAGTAATCACGTGGCGCCAATAGCAACCAAACAGGTAATACTGAAGCTACAAATCCGTAAATGATCAGTGCCCAAGTCAGTTGAGTCCCAGTTAAAGTAAAGAATGGTCCCCAATAAGGGTCAGCAGCAACATTACCACCATACACAATTGCAGCCATCATCAAAACAAAGCCAATAATCGACACTTCTGCAATTCGTCCAGGGCGGATGTAACGCATATATACCCCCATGAACAAGGCGATCGGTATGGTTGCTGCAATACTGAATACGCCCCACGGACTGTGTGCAAGCGCTTTAACCACAACCAATGCCAGTACAGCAAGGATAATGATCATCACCCCCAATGCACCCAGCATCACCACAACACCAGCAAATGAGCCAAGTTCTTGCTTTGCCATCTCCCCCAATGAACGTCCATCGCGACGTGTTGAGATAAATAGCACCAAGAAATCCTGAACAGCACCCGCCAAGACCACTCCGACTAAAAGCCAAATTGTTCCTGGTAGGTAGCCCATTTGAGCGGCAAGAATAGGTCCAACTAATGGACCTGCGCCTGCGATTGCTGCAAAATGGTGACCAAAAAGCACATACTTATTGGTTGGCACATAATCCAGACCATCAGCTAAACGATGTGCAGGGGTTAACCGTCTCGGATTGAGCTCAAAAACTTTATTGGCGATAAATAAACTATAAAAACGATATGCAATGCTATACACACACACTGCAGCAAGCACCAACCAAACAGCATTGACATGCTCACCTTTACTGACTGCGAGTATTCCAAAAGATACTGCACCAATTATGGCGACAATCACCCAGACCAACTTTGATAAGGGCGATGACTTTGTCTGAATATTTTCCATTAAAACCTCACATCTTGATTACAAAAAGCAGTTCCATTGTTTTTATAAAGCGTAATGCATTTCCGTGTGACTCTTTCCCTGGTGACTCTACTCCTCATTTTTTTGTTTTCATCTAAGACTTTGGATGTAAAACTGGTTTGAATATGTACTATTAGCATGACATCACAATGACTTAAACTATTACAATGTTATTTTTATCATTCTTGTCATATTCCGACTATTCGACTCTACTATTAATTATTCTCAGTCGATCTACGACTTTAGTCGGAAATTTATCCATAACTCGCTACTGTCAATGCCCCTAGCTCAACTCAAATTAAAAACAAAAAAAGGGATGATTTTCATCATCCCTCGCATCATCATTGAAAAATGATTAAGCACGCTCTAAGTAGTCACCTGTACGGGTATCTACACGAACGCTTTCTTCTTGCTGTACGAATAATGGAACACGTACCACAGCACCAGTTTCAAGCTTCGCTGGTTTACCACCACCACCAGAAGTATCACCACGTACACCTGGATCAGTTTCAACGATTTTCAACACCACAAAGTTAGGCGGGCTTACTGTTAATGGCACACCATTAAACAGCATAATCGTACATTTTTCATTTGAATCATCTTTTAACCATTTCGCAGCATCACCCATCGCAACTTTATCAGCAGCAATTTGCTCGAAAGATACAGGATCCATGAAGTTCCACATTTCACCATCGTTGTAAAGGTAATCCATCTCAACTTCAACGATGTCAGCAGCTTCTAATGAATCACCTGATTTGAAAGTTTTTTCTAATACTTTACCAGATTTAAGGTTACGTAATTTTACACGGTTGAATGCTTGACCTTTACCTGGTTTTACATATTCGTTTTCCATGATTGAACATGGGTTACCATCAAGCATAACCTTTAGGCCAGCTTTGAAATCATTTGTAGAATAATAGGCCATGAAAGGCACACTCCAAACTTACTAATTTAAATCTCTAATGTCATGCGATCAACAAATCATCTGATTTGTAATCGGGTCTATTTAACACTTCAAAATCGCTGAATTGCCAACACACCCAGAATGATCACTCTCAACAATAAAGAATGTATTATACATTTTTCGTATTCTAAATGAGCAATACGTCGTGAAGCAATGAAAAATTACCCATGTTCTGTCAGATTGAGGGTAAAATCTCCGATTCATTGTTTTTTTGTACTGATTGACTCTCCTTTCGGTCCGATGTAATGAATCAGCTGTATAGGTTTAGATACAGCTCACAATGTTATTATGTCCAATCTGACAGATTTAATCTGAATAGACATTTGAACCCTTCTCTCCTCCATTGACTATTTATCGCACGTGGCATGTTAAATTATTTATATCAAGAGCAAAATTGGCAATCTCAACTCAGTGATTTAGTGACTGATCCACTCGAATTACTTGAACTTCTCACGTTGTCGAAAGAACAATTATTGTCTGGTGCAATTCTTGCGACTGCTCAATTTAAATTACGTGTACCTCGAGCGTTTGTTGCGAAAATGGAAAAAGGCAATCCGTTAGACCCCCTACTTTTACAGGTACTCCCCCATCATCTTGAACTTGAAGAACATGAAGGTTTTGTAACGGATCCATTGGGTGAGGAACAGGCAAATCAAATTCCAGGTGTTTTACATAAATATAGATCACGTTTTTTATTGACCTTAACAGGTGCTTGTGCAGTTCACTGCCGTTATTGCTTCCGTAGACATTTTCCATATCAAGAAAATCTACCTAAAAACGATGATTGGCTGAATATTAAAAACTATTTAGAGCAACATCCAGAAATTAATGAAGTGATTTTAAGTGGGGGGGATCCCCTAACCTTATCAAATCGCAAACTGGCACTCTGGTTAGAACGTCTAGCATCTCTCAGTCAAATTAAAATCTTGAGAATTCATTCACGAGTTCCTATTGTTATTCCTGAAAGAATCGATGAAGAGCTAGTTTCTTTATTGAAAAACAGTAGGCTACGTGTGATTCTAGTGGTACACTCAAATCATCCAGCTGAACTCGATAATTTGACCTGTTCAAAACTTGCTCACTTGGCAAAACAAAATATTCTTGTGTTGAATCAAGCCGTTTTACTTAAAGGTGTGAATGATTCTGCACAAACAATCGTTGATTTAAGTCAGCGACTTTTTGAAGCACAAGTTTTACCTTACTATTTACACGTTTTAGATAAGGTCAAAGGTGCGTATCATTTTGATTTGGGGGCAGAAAAAATTGAACAGATCTACAAGGATGTATTAGCCAGCTTACCTGGATATCTAGTCCCAAAACTGGTTCGAGAAGTTGCGGGAGAAAATAATAAAACACCGCTGTTTGGAGTCACAACCTTTTAAGAGTTGAAACGCTCATGATAAATAAAGAAATTTCTGAAATTTTTCAAAATATCACGGTTCTACAACGAGAAAGTTTAAGTTTTGCAAATCCCTCTGTAGATTCTGTGAGCGCATGGGTGGCAACGCTCTCAATCATGCAATTGGGCGACACTTCTGAGTCTGTTTTAAATGCGATTTGTGAAATTGCAGAGCTAAACTGTAGTGAAATGCTCCGTTTTGATCTTATTCAGGTGTTGCACCCGATTACGGAAAGCATTCTCTCCAGTTTAGAAAAAAGTATTCTGAATCAAGGGCTTTCTCAAACAGATCGAATTGAGCATATCATTGATTTATCTTCCAGAATTCGTACCTATTTTGCCAATGTTTACATCAACATCGTGCAAAGAAGCCATCAAACATTAACATCGAGTAAATTCTCATTTTTCAATTTTAAACAAAAGAGAAATTTGCAAACTGCTCGGACTTTGGCAACATTTTATGCATTAGAACAATTGGGTTTGTTGCTTGTTCAGCAACAAATGATTTATAGCGGTCCTTTAACCCATCAATGGCTTACTACACACCATTTATATGAGCTCGCTGTTAAAAACCAAGAATTCAGCATAAATATCAATCAGCTACAAGGTACACATTTTACTATTCATAATATCCAACAAGCCTATGCACAAGTTTTACTGTTGGATATTTTCAATACGCATCAAATTCGCCCATCTGAAACTCAGGCATTATATCAATGTACATTTGACTGGGTAAAATTGGTCCAAATCTTACCAAGAGAAACCAGCCTTTCTCGTTATATTGTTGATGGTTCTAAAGATATACCACCGATCTATAACCGCAAACAACATGCAAACTTTCATACATCCTTATATATTTCCACGCAAAATTTACTTGAACATATTAATTTAACCATTCATAAAGAAACTGAATATTTATCGAAGAATGAGCAGATTTATTTATCAGCAGCCTTAAAGTTTCATGTACAAAATGTATTAGGAACAACCATTGAGCGTCGCCATGAACGTTATGAATACTCAGCTCAACTGCAAATCTGCTTTAGTTTACAAACAGCACATTTTTATCTATCTAAAGCTAAAAATTTCTATGAAACCCTCAACCTCAATAACAATTATGCTTTTCAGTCGGAATCAAATATTCATTCCTCTATTTCGACAGGTTCAAGTACAGGAACTAATTTAAGTCAAATTAAAAGTTTGGACCGAGAAGCCAAACAAATTTATCAAGCACAAGTACTCGATATTAGTGTCAACGGTTATCGTATTCGCTGGTCAAATGAAGCCCCTCGAAATCTAAGAACGGGGGAATTTATCTTGATCAATGAAAGCCTGAACAATAAATGGAAAGGTGCAATCATCCGCTGGATTAAACAATCAATCCAGAAAACCTATGAAGTCGGTTTAGAGGTTTTAGCACAGGACATCTACCCTTGTGCAGTAAAGGTTCCTGCTGATCGCTCAACGATTAATTATCATCCATGTCTCATGGTACAGGTACCAAATCTAAATGAATCAAATACTTCAATTATTTTGCCAAACTTACCTTTTTTTAAAGAACAGCAAGCAATTTATCTGCGTTTAGATACTGATGAAATTAAGGTGTATTTAACGAAAACATTGTTAATTACCCAAAGTTTTGTTCAGTTTGAATTTGAGTTGATCAATGATGAAGAAAATCATCGTATTGAACAATTCATTCAACTCCAATCAACCAATTTGAATAATCAAGATGTATGGGAAGCTTTAAAGTGAGAAATTTATTATTATCGAAAAAATTAAAACTCTCGGAAACTAGATTACTTATTATTGATGACAATCAAATTCGCTATAATGAAATTATCAGTTTATTTCAAAGCAAAAATCATCAAGTACAGGCGATTTTACTTGATGAGTTAAAAAGCTTTGAAAAACAACTTAATACATCGTGGGATTTAATTATTTTTGGTCGCGCTTATGATATTAAGATTGAGCAAGCGGTCACCCTTATTCAGGCTTCTGCGGAAATTGATATCCCTGTTTTATTGCTAAAACCTGAAGATTATCAACATAGCCAATATCAATTATATATACAAAAAGGTATCTATGATGTTGTAAACCTAGAATATACTGAACGTTTTTATATCAGTTTAATTAGAGCACTCTCCTATAGCCGCACACTACAAAGCAAGCAACATTTATTGACAGATCTTGAAAGTGCAAAAAATCAGGCACAAGCTTTGGTGGAAGAACAACATAAAGCTGTCGCACTGATTCAAGAAGGTATTCACACTCAAGCCAATGATGAGTATCTAAAATTATTCGGTCTAAAAGATGAGAATGAAATCATTGGCTTACCTTTATTGGATATTTTACAACCTCATAATATCAACGATTTCAAACAACGTTTTAAAAAGATTTCCCAAGGACAATTTGATTTAGCCCGTTTTGAAATCGATACACTCAATAAAAATGCCAAATCTGAAAATCCTTTGAAGATTGAATTTCTTCCTTCCAATGAAGAAGATTGTATTCAAATTACCATTGAAACGCATTCTGTCTCTCAAAAAACGTCTACTCAATCCAGCGAATCGAGCAAAAAAGCGATTAGCCCTGTCGTCAACAGTTTGCAACAAATCCAATATGCGCTGATTAATCAACCCGCCAATGCCAATGCGCTGGTATTATTTAGTTTTGCAGCTTGTCCTGATCATATTTTGTTATCCAATTGGAAAACTGCGATTCAGTATTTAGATGGCTTTAAAAGTTTTATTAAAGAACAGACCAATACAACAGTCTATCAAATTGACATGCTGCTATATGCGGTGATTTTACAAGCAGAATCAGATGCCATTTTAGAGTCACGTATTCATGGTCTACAAGCTTTAGAAAAACCTCAATTACTTGAAATTGATGGGACGACTTATCCATTAAGCATCAAAATTGGTTATACCAACATTCAACAAAATAGCTTTAATGAAAGCAACTTTAGTGATGTTTTAGAACAAGCCTATGATCATCGTCTAAGCAAAAAAGGCTCTGTTTCTGAACAACAATTAACAGCAACATTACAAGATACTAAAATTGAATTGTCTTTAGTTGAACCTACTTCAACTCCTGTAGAACCTCTTCAACTTGAACGCAACTCACTTCAATTAGAGCCAAAGCCGCAGCCAGATCCTGCACCAACACATCAAGATACTGCTGCCCAAGATATACAAGCCAAACCAATTTTCAAAAATGCACCGATCCTAGAACAGATCATGCAATCTCTCGATAAAGGTGAAATTCAGCTTAAATATCAACAGCTTTATGATAAGCATGATAGTAGTCTTAATACTTATGAAGTCACCAGTGGTTTTATTTTTGAAAATCAATGGAAAAAAGTCAGCAATTTAATTGAACTCGATGACGATATTGAACTATCTATTAAACTTGATCGCTGGATTTTAGTTGAAGCCTGCAAGCAACTTCATAACTTTATTACTCAATATCCACAAGCAAAATTAATTGTTAATTTGAATCGGCATGTATTATTCCACGATAAGCAATTTCCAGAGCTTATTTCTAAACTCCTGACCATTGTTGGCAGCCGTCAATCACATCCATTGATTCTACAGTTTGACGAAGAAGATATTGCAAAAAGTATTCTCGAGACACAAAAGCAATTTGCAATTCTACGCGACCACGGTGCTGAGATTTCAATCCGTCGCTTTGGCTCAAGCATTTCCAGCGAAACGATATTAAAACAGTTAGATGTCAGTTTATTAACGCTGGATGAGAAATTCACACAGAAGCTAAATAGTGATACGACCATGGCTCAATTTCAGCAGACACTTGAAAAGTATCAAACCATTAAACCTGTGGAAATGCTGCTTAAAAACCTAAATGATATGAGTTTATTCGCAAATGCTTGGAATGTTGATGTTCGATTCTTACAAGGTGAATATTTCCAGAAAAAACTCGATCATCTAACCGATGTTCAAGATCAATAAATAATGCTTATTTAAGATTGAGTATAGGGGTTCAATACTCAATCTTTTATACATCAATCTTTTTCATTGATCATAGACACAAAAAAACGGGCAAAAGCCCGTTTTTTTATGTTTTGTCGTATTAACGCTTAACAGAGCGTGACATACCAGCAAAACGTTGTTTGAACTTATCGATACGACCGCCAGTATCAACATTCTTCTGTTTACCAGTATAGAATGGATGGCAAGCTGAACATACGTCTAGGTAAATCGTTTCTTTACCTAAAGCAGAACGAGTTTCGATAACGTTACCACATGAACAAGTAGCAACTAATTTTTCGTATTTTGGGTGAATATCGGCACGCATGGTCGATTCTCCTAAGTTAAGAAAGGTTTAGCTGTCATCGCAATTAACCACTCTCAAACATCTAAAAAAGCTTTGAGGAAGGCTGAACATCTTCAGCAGGTTAACACCACAACAGACCATTTCTTTTGGCCCACCGAGACTATAAGTGTCAGAGCTAAGCACAACAAGTGGGCAACATTATACGTGATAAATATTTCGATTGCGATCTATTTTCAACAATTTGATTAAATTTACTCGCCTGAATGTTGCTGTTTAGACCAATAGTTTGCTATGACTCCACAGACCATTAACTGTATCTGATGAAAAATCATGATCGGCAATACAATCATACCTAAAGGTTGACCAATAAATAAAATTTGTGCCATCGGTACACCACTGGCGAGAGTTTTCTTCGAACCACAGAAGAAAATAGAGATTTGATCTGCCTGACTAAAGCCCAACCACTTTGGAATGTATAAGGCTAATAGCATAATCGCAGTCAATAAAACCGAGCAAGCCAATACCAAATAGATTAATGTCGTTAAGCTGACTTGATGCCATAGCCCCGCAACAACTGCCCCACTGAATGCGCCGTACACCACCATTAAAATAGAACCTTGGTCAAAAACTTTGACAATTTTTGGCATTTTTTGCATTAAAGGAAATACATAAGGACGCAAAACCTGTCCAAGAATAAAAGGCACCAACAGCAATAAGGTAATTTCAATGATCGATGAAGTTGGATCGTAATTGTGCTTCGATTGTCCAAATATAAACAAGCTGACTAAAATTGGTGTAATAAACATCCCGATTAAATTTGAAAATGATGCACTACATACTGCTGCCGCCACATTACCTTTTGCCACCGAAGTAAATGCAATGGATGATTGCACCGTGGATGGTAAAAAGCACATGAACAGAAAGCCCCAATACAATTGTTGCCCCAATAAAGGTTCAAGTACGGGTTTAGCCATCAATCCCAATACAGGAAATACAATAAATGTGATCGCAAAGACCAAAGCATGTAATTTCCAGTGCAGAATACCTTCAACCACAGCTTCACGAGATAGCTTTGCCCCATGTAAAAAAAACAAAACTGCAATTGCGATTGTGGTAACTTTACCAAAAATAGCGGCTGCTTGACCTGAAATGGGTAAAAATGAAGCTAAAAGCACCATTGCTACCAACAGTATCGTAAAGCGATCTAATGCCAATAGTTTCAACATTTTCATAAGCAACTTCCTGTATTTAAAATATGAAAAAGCTCAGTAGTTTAATTTTACTTTGAGGTAAAATTCAATCTTACTGAGCTCCAAAAATAAAGCTACTAATTTGGCTAAATGTTCACTATTTATTTACGACACATATCAACTTAATTTAACACACTGTTAGGTGATTAATTGTTTCTTGCATTTTGATCTTGCTGGATTAATTCAATTTTATAGCCATCTGGATCTTCAACAAAGGCTATTACAGTTACTCCACCTTTCATTGGTCCAGCCTCACGCACGACATTTCCACCACGTGCTTTAATCTCTTCACATGCTTTATATGCATCTTCAACACCAATCGCAATATGTCCATAAGCATTGCCTAACTCATAGCTTGCAGTGTCCCAGTTATGGGTGAGTTCCAATACAGTATTATGCTCTTCATCACCATAGCCGACAAAAGCAAGGGTAAAACGCCCTTCTTCATAGTCACGTTTACGAAGTAATGTCATACCGAGAACTTCAGTATAGAACGCCAAAGACTGTTCTAGATTGCCTACGCGTAACATGGTATGTAGCATGCGCATGATTGATTGTCCTGTTAAATCAGATATTGCCTGTCAATATAGGCAATACTGTTCGATATTTCAATTTTTACCTATTTGGCAAGATTAAAGCACATATCAGATGAATGAAGTTTGACCACAAACTGACTTTTTTACTGAGTCCAGCCTCAAATGAAGTTTTGCTTTGACCCTTAATCCAAACTTCCATACGGTATAAATTGCCTTTCACTTTCGATTTGTCAATCTCGATAAAAAAACCTATTTTATCTTCACGATAAAATAGGTCATTTTCCAAAACATTCCATCAAATTGAGCGATGAAAATAAATCGTTTTAATCTTGCGTCTCTCTTAATTGATGTTCTCTTAATAACTTTGCCACCCACAATACCAACAATAAAATTGGGATACCAATTAAGGTGGTCATTAAGAAAAATTTTGGATAGCCGATATTGGTCACAATAGTTCCAGAATATCCACCTAATATTTTAGGCGTTAAGGTCATTAATGAACTAAAAATTGCATATTGAACAGCAGTGAATGACACACTCGTTAAACTAGACAAGAATGCAATAAAGGCAGCACCTGCCAACCCTGAAGCTAAATTATCCACCACAATCGCAAAATATAACCATCCTGAGCTATATTGTTCAATCACCTTACCTTTAATTTCAACAGATGTATTGGTATCTGCTTTCACCACAGGGACAGGCTGAATATCAACGTCAATATCTGCTTTTTTCTCAGTCAATTGATAGCGCTGATCAGTGTAAAGCGATGTTTTTGGATTTTTATAATTGACGACTGCAATGATCGTTTTAGATGCTGATGCTTGTAAATCTTTTCCATCGATCGTCCCACTAAACAAACCATCTTTGTCCAGTTTAGCAGCATAGGTTTTAGCATCCAGTTTTAAAGTAATCGGTTTATCTTCTTGAAGATCAGTAAGTTTCAACCCAACTGTTTGACCTTTAATCACAATACTTTGCTTGGACTCGGCAGCAGTTAAGCTATTATCACTAGTGACCGGAAATAATTTAATTTGGGCAGTACCATTGTCAATTAAATAAGGCACTGTATATTGCTGAGCTACTGTTTGATCTGCTAGAGCAGCATCGATACGTAATGTTTTAGTTTGAACCAAATCTTGGCTTGGTATTGTAACTTTCCAGTACCCCACCTCATCAGGTGTTGCTTGAAAAGTTTTATCAGCAACATGGATTTGAACCGCTTGCATCGGCGCGCCAGACTTCACCAAACCAATAAAAATCAAGTTAGTTGAACTTGCCAGAACCGCTCCAACAAACATTAATTTCATAATGTTCATACGTTGTGCAAGTAATCCACCAAGAAAACCACCCAGTAAGCTAAAAATTACACCATATATTTTAACAGCTTCAGCAATTTGTTCTTTGGTAAAGTTGAGATCTTGATAAAAAACGTTTGAAATAACGCCTGCAATAATGTCTGAAATTCGATAAAAACCAATGAGCAACAATAAAACCAATGCCAACTTTAAACCATAACGTTTAAAAAAGTCTGCGATCGGATTCACCCATGTTTCATAAGCCATCTGTTGATTGACAACCCCCAATCGAATCAACACAGATGCAACAAATACAGCACCAGCACCTGATCCCAAAAACCGTACAGCTTCCATTAAAAATTTAAGAAAACTATCTTCAATTTTCCAAATTGATTGCAGGTATTGAATGAGGTCATCTGAATAAATGTAAAAACATACAAAGCTTGCAACCGCTAAAACAAATACGAGAACCAGACGATAATAATCAATATTCTTATAGTGCTTAACAACACGGTTAACCTGTGGTTCACGGATCAAAAGTGTGGTAACTAACCCCACAACCATGACAACAGCCATCGTTAAATATGTGTATTTCCATGCCTCATAAATATAATTGCCTTTTGCTGTTCCTAATGACGCAGCTAAAAACAGTGCACCAGCACCCGCAACAATCATCCCCAAACGGTAACCTGCGTTATAGGTGGATGCCAGTACAGTTTGCATTTCAGTTTCAGCTAACTCGATTCGATAGGCATCGATAACAATATCTTGGGTTGCGGCGGAGAACCCTAGCAATACAGCACCCACAGCCATTTGGTAAATATAACTTTGACCCAATGCTGGATCTGAAAATGCCATAATACAAATTGCACAAATAATCAGTAATTGTGCGATCAACAGCCAAGCTCGTCGACGACCCAATTTTTTCGTTAAAACAGGTACTGGCAGTTCATCAATCAATGGCGCCCAAACAAATTTAAAAGAATAGCCCAAAGCTGCCCAACTAAAAAAAGTAACAGCACTTTTTTCAATTCCAGCCTCTCCCAGCCATAGAGATAAACTCGAAAAAATCAATAAAATCGGAATACCTGCTGAAAAACCAAGAAATAGCATGATTGCAGCGCGGCGGTCTAAAAATGCAGCAAAAGCAGATTTCCATCCATTTTTCGCGGTTGAATTCTGCTCAGACGATTGCTGAGATAGTTGCGTTGTCATTGCGTTGTTATTTTCTGAAAAATGAAATAATGCTATTCAACCTTTTAATGCTTAGAGTTTCAATCACTTTTATGCAACTAAGGTCGCCTTTTACAGATATTTCCGCTATAGATGCTTGATCTTTACCCCCAATCCTGTATACCTTAAAGCTTTCAACCCATATAAGTTTTGGATTTCACCTGTGACCCAAAGACACGATCAATTAAGCTCTACCGCTGTTTCAAATATTCACACTGCAAGCCTAATACAAAAAACTGAAACCCATTTTCCATCTGCTTTTGATCAAACGGAAATTCAAAATACCTTGACACTCACAGCCCTAAAACCTGAACAACTGACGCATATTCCTGATCTCTCCAAGATTCCTTCTTCAACCAGAAGAATCAAACCCTTAAACAATTTTTTGGGTCAAGATCGTGCTAAAGCCTCTGTTGAGGCAGGTATTGCCCTACCTTATTCTGGCTATAATATTTTTGCTGTAGGTACAGCAGGGCTAGGCAAACGTACCATGATTAAACGTTTGCTTCAGCAACATGCCAAAGCGATGCAAACACCAGATGATTGGGTATATGTCTATAATTTTAAAAATGCACGCCAGCCTATTGCATTACGCTTTCAAGCAGGGCAAGCCAACAAATTCCAAACACTGTTACATCAAACTTGGCAAACCATTCTTAAGCAGCTCGAACGTCGTTTTAGTGCAGAAACCTATCATAACCGTATCGAACGTATTCGCCAGATTACAGGCAATGAGCAACAGCTTGCATTAGTTGAACTGACCAAAGAAGGTGAAGATCTCGACTTAAAGCTAGTCAATCGAAACGACGAACATATTTTTGTACCCATTCATGTCAAAGATGACAAAGTATTGGAAATGTCACAAGAAGACATTAATGCACTTGATAGCAAACAACGTGCAGAAATCAACTCCAATATGCGTTATATGGATAAAAAGCTGGAACGCCTCGGTCTGCAATTAGGTGATCTTGAAGATGATGCACGTGATCAAGTTTCTGAACTCAATCGTGATATTGCCAAGCAAGTGGTGCTTCCTCGTATTGAGCAGATTCTCAATAAATTCAAAACTGTGCATGGATTAGAGCAATATTTAAAGCTTTTTGCGGCTGATATTATTGACAATGTTGAGACAATTTTAGATCAAGAAGGCGAAGAGTTTTCTCCATCGCTCTTTAATCGCGTCCCTTCCAGATACCAAGCCAATGTTGTGGTGAGCAACAAACCAAACTCTGGTGCACCTGTAATTTTTGAAGACTTCCCTACCCATTACAATTTACTTGGGCATGTGGAGCAACTCACACAAAACGGAACCATTACCACAGATTTCACGCTGATTCGTCCAGGTTCATTGCACCAAGCAAATGGTGGTTTCTTAATCTTAGAAGCTGAACAACTCTTAGAACAGCCATATGCATGGCAAGGATTAAAACGTGCTTTAAAATCAGGTCAGCTCAAACTGTCATCTTTAGAACATATGCTGACTTTGACAGGAAGTATTTCTATAGAACCGGCTTCAATTCCACTCAACCTTAAAGTGGTTTTACTCGCTGAACCAGAAATATATTATGAAATTTTAGAAGTAGAACCTGAGTTAGGCAGTGTCTTTAAGATTCGTGCAGATTTTACTGATACCTTGCAACGAAATGATGACAATGAACAAGCCTACATGCAGTTGATTGCAGACTATGTTCAACAAGACAAGTTATTACCTTTTGATCGCTCAGCTTTGGCTGCTTTACTTACAGACTCTAGCCGTCAAGCAGAAGACCAAAGTTCTCTGTCATTACATGCATTGACTTTAGGAGATTTGATCCGTGAGTCACACCATCATGCTGCACAATCGGATGAAAAGCTCGTAACCTCACATCACATCAACACGGCGCTCAAACATCGTCAGTATCGCTTAGGTTATTTAAGAGAGCTATATTGGCAAGACCTTTCCCGTGGCACACAGCTGATTGAAACGCGTGGGCATCGTTTAGGTCAAATCAATGCCTTATCTGTGATCCAATATGCGGATGTTGAATTTGGCTTACCATCACGTTTAACTGCTTCAGTATACCAAGGTGGTGGTGATATTCTTGATATTGAGCGTAGTGTTGAATTAGGCGGCTCTTTACATGCAAAAGGCGTTTTGCTCATGTCCAGCTTCCTTAAAGCGCACTTTGGACGTGAACAAATCCTTCACTTCTCTGCGGCACTTGCCTTTGAGCAAAGTTATGGACAAGTCGATGGTGACAGCGCTACGGTTGCTGAGTTGTCAGCTTTAATCTCTGCAATTTGCCAATTGCCAATTGATCAATCTTGGGCAATTACAGGTTCAATGAACCAATTGGGTCAAGTACAACCTATCGGTGGGGTTAACGCAAAAATCGAAGGTTTCTTTGATGCATGTAAACTGCAAGGTTTGACTGGAAAGCAAGGCGTCATTATTCCACGTCAAAATATGCAACATTTAATGCTACGTCAAGACGTTATAGATGCAGTAAATCAAAATCAATTCCATATTCATGCCATAGACACGATTGATCAGGCATTGGAAATTTTAATGGCTCGTCCAGTCGGCAGTTTGGATAAAAAGGGACGTTATACCAAAGGTTCTATCTATGCTGCTGTGATGGCTCAACTTGAATATTGGCAAGCACTTGAGGATGGTGTTGAAATCGAAGAAAAACCAAAGAAAAAGAAAAAAAAGAAGGATAAAAAAGCCAAGAAAGTTGAGATTGACCCTGCATTATTAACTGAAGATGCCGCAGACCTTGTAACTCAGCAAAATAAATGCAAGTAAAACCTATACAAGCTAAGCTTGGTGAAGCCCCTAAATTGGAGCTTCATCTATTATTGTATTTTGCAACATTAGGCAATAAAAAAGCACCTTACGGTGCTTTCTTTGCATCAGTGGCTTATTTTGCTTCTGGTGCTGGGCTATATTGTTCAATCAATGGTTTTAATTCACCATTTTGGAACATTTCTAGCATGATATCGCTACCGCCAATCAACTCACCATTGATCCACAATTGTGGGAATGTAGGCCAATTTGCAATTTGTGGCAAAGTTGCACGAATATCTGGATTTTCCAAGATATTTACATAAGCAAATGGACGACCAATTTGGCTAAGTGCCTCTACTGCACGAGCAGAGAAACCACATTGTGGGAATTGTGGTGTACCTTTCATATAAAGAAGTACAGCATGTTTAGCAATTTGGTCGCGAATTAACGCTTCTGTATCACGCGCTTGTTCAGTCATTGATTAAATCCTCAACTCATCTGCCTGCATTATACCTAAATCCACAATAAAGAGTATGTCTAGACGATTATTTCCAATTTTATTTACATTTAGGCTTTAAATCTTCCGCATATTTTGGTTAGATAATCCTTTCTTTTCCCTCCTAACAGATAAGAGTTAGTCATGAACAACATTACCCTTGCTCCGGTACAAACTGATCAACCTTCACATTTGATGCCTGTATTCAGCCGTCAACCGATCAGCTTTGTTCGAGGGCGAGGTTCTTATCTTTATACTGAGGATGGAACTGAATATCTTGATGCATTAACAGGTATCGCTGTCTGTGGTCTTGGTCATGCACATCCTGTATTGGCTGAGGCAATCGCTGAACAAGCTGCAACACTTATCCATACCAGTAATATTTATGAAGTTCCTTGGCAAACAGCAGCTGCACAAAAGCTGGCTGAAGTTTCAGGTATGGAAGAGATCTTTTTCTCAAATAGTGGTGCTGAATCCAATGAAGGTGCAATTAAAATTGCGCGCAAATTTGGTCACTTACAAGGCATCGCCAATCCTAAAATTATTGTAGCAGATCATTCATTCCACGGTCGTACACTTGCCACACTCTCTGCCACAGGCAATAAGAAAGTACAAGAAGGTTTTGCACCTTTGGTTGATGGTTTCATTCGTGTACCTTTTGGAGATGTAGAAGCGATTGAAGAAGCAGCAATTAATCATCCTGATATTGTGGCAATTCTGGTTGAACCGATTCAAGGCGAAGGTGGTGTAAATACTGCCCCTCAAGGCTTTAGTTATCTTGAAGATATTCGTGCTATTTGTAACCAACACAATTGGTTAATGATGTTAGATGAAGTGCAGACTGGTAATGGTCGTACTGGTCAATATTTTGCTTATCAACACACCAATATTGTTCCTGATGTTTTAACTACGGCAAAAGGTCTAGGCAATGGTTTCCCGATTGGTGCAGTAATGACTCAGGGTCGTGGGGTTGGTGTTTTGACTGCTGGAAATCATGGTTCGACTTATAGCGGTACACATTTAGGTTCACGTATTGTGTATACCGTGATTGATTTAATCCAAAAAGAAAACATCATGTCCAATGTGAATGAAATTGGTACTTATTTGGTGGATCAGTTCCGCATTCAGCTTGCAGCACAAAATGTGATTGTCCGTGGTTTCGGTATGATGATTGGGATTGAACTTCCAAAAGACTGTGGTGAATTGGTGAATATTGCTCGTGATGAACATCATTTAATTATCAATGTGACTTCTGGCAATGTAGTTCGCCTATTACCTGCATTAAATATGAATCGCCAACAAGCTGATGACCTCCTACAACGCTTAGTTCCTGCAATTCAGAAATTTCTTGGATAAGACTGTTTTTAAATATCATTTAAGGAGATTAAGTTGATGATCTCCTTAAATCCAAATTTCAAATATAGAAAAGCCGCTTTAAAGCGGCTTTTTTATTCAAACTTATTAGAACTTGGGCTTTTAAGAAGCTTCTTGGAAAATTCTACCACCAGGTAACTGGCTAAAATATTGTTTTAAAGCATCCAAACAGCGGTGAATTTTCATCGGTTGCTGTTCACGCTTTAAAGTAACTGCACTTAGCGTGAAAGTTGGTAGTTTCCATTCAGGAAGCACTTCAACCAAAGTACCGTTCATCAATTCTTTTTGTACATCTAAATAAAGAATACGTGCAATGCCATGTCCGTGTTGGCACAATGATTTTGCAACAAATACGTTATTTGTTTGAAGACGATGCTTCATTTCTAAATTTACAACTTCACCTGTTGCACTATGCTGAAATGAAAAATGTTGATAATTTTTCATAATATTCACAGGAATCAAATCATGATTCTGTAAATCTTCAGGTCGTGAAATGGGCACAGTCTGATTTAAGTAGCTTGGCGATGCGACTAAGATTTGATCTACTCTCGCAAGTGGCGTACAACTTAAATTATTCGCATCTTCCATTTTAGAAGACATACGAATTGCAATATCTATGCGTTCCTCGATTAAATCGATATATTGGTTATCCGCTTCAAAATGAACCATCAAACCACGATGCGCAGACATCCAATGTGATAATGCAGGCACAACATGTGTAGCACCTATTTCCGGGGTGGTCGCTATGCGTAAATCACCGACTAAATCGTCTCGCAACTCATTAATACGGATTTTTCCACGCTCAGCCGCAGCGAGCATTTCTTGACAGCTGTGGAAAAAAGCTTGACCAGCTTCAGTTAGACTCAGCTTTCGTGTAGAACGATGTAGAAGTGTAACTTCCATCTCTTGTTCTAAAGATCTAATTTGCTGACTAACCGCACTAGTTGTAATGCCAAGATCACGCGCGGCACCACTAAAAGAGCTTTTTTCAACAACGCAAGCAAAGACACCCATTGCTCGAAGTTGATCTAACATAAATTTCCCTCTGAAATTATGAGCTGCTTCACATTTTTTATTTAAAGCAACTCATTGTATTATACGAAGAAAATTACATTTTGCATTAAAATATTTAATTTATTGGTAAAATATTTGCAGGATTGATAGGTTTTCCGTCCAAACGCACTTGGAATTCCAGCATTGTGCTTGTCGCACCAGAAGATCCCATCTCTGCAATCTTCTGTCCTGCGGTCACATTTTGACCACTTTTTACCAACATTTTACTATTATGTGCATATGCAGTAATGTAACCATCAATATGTTTCACCAAGACAAGGTTACCATATTCTTTCAATCCATCTGCAGCATAAACTACCTGTCCATCTGCTGCAGCAAAGATAGGATCGCCTTGATTTCCACCAAAACGCAATCCCTTAATATTATTCGCAAGATTATAACTTGCAATCACAGGTCCTGTAGACGGTTTAACCCATCTTAAACGAGTAGATTGTACTGTCGTTGTTGTTTGAGCTGGCACTGTTGTGACAGACGGTACTTTTGTTGTTACAGACGGTGATGTTGTCGTTTGCTGCGTCGGCAACTTAATGGTTTGGCGTTGAATTTGTGGCTCATTGTTTGTCAAAGCTTTGGTTGTTGAACGGTTAGCATTCGCCCCACCCTTTTTCAAACGCAATGACTGTCCAACATAAATTCGATATGGCGCAGCGATATCATTCATTTCAGCTACACTTAAATAACTCAAACCGTAACGCATAGCGATGCCGCTAAGCGTATCACCCGAACGTACAGTATAATACTCTGGTGCAACTGCATAACGTGTTGGATTATTAATCTGTGGCTTCGATGCACAACCAGTAACAAGTATTGTAGAAGTAATGGCAACTGAGGATAAAATGATTTTTACCCATCGCTTAGGCATTTGAATATAAAGCTTTGATCGAGCCAAAAGCATTGATTTCCCTCTCTACAATCTTAAATTTAAAAATATTTGCTTAAGATTAGCAAAAAACACACTTATTTCACTGTTTCGCAGTTCTTTTTCACAAACTTATAACACTCACACATCAAAATGACTATGTGAGAGCTGAGATTGTAAAGTTTCCAAGATTCCATAGTTGGTCGCATCCATTTGAATCGGTGTGATACTGACAAAACCATTGGCGATAGCAAAAAAATCTGACTGGATATGCTGTAAGTTCTTTTTAGGGTCTGTAACCGCCTCGCCTGCCAACCCAATCCAATACACTTGACGACCACGCGGATCAACCTGACTGGTGATTGGTTTTGACTGTACCCGTCGCCCTTGATAGGTAATCTGAGCGCCCTGAATTTCAGCAACATCTGGGATATTAATATTTAAAATATGTCGCGGTGGTAGCTGTGGTAGTCCTTGAGCAATAAATGTGTAAACCCACTGTGCTGCTTGTGCATAATCATCAGCACGCTCATAAGCCCGAACATTACTACCTGCTAATGAAACTGCGATTGCAGGTAAAGTCATTAAACGCCCCTCAAATGCAGCACCTACTGTTCCAGAATAGAGTACGTCATCTCCTAGATTCGCTCCGCTGTTGATACCACTGACAACCAAATCAAATTCAAAATCAAATAAACCATTCATTGATAAATAAACACAATCAGCAGGAGTGCCATTGACTGCCCACATATCTGGAGCAACTTGAATTGGACGTAATGGTCGATCTAAGGTTAAAGCGCTAGAATAACCGCTACGTTCACTTTCAGGTGCAACAATTACAACACGTCCTAGCGGTCTTAATGCTTTTGCTAAAGCTTGGATACCTGGTGCAAATACACCATCGTCATTGGCAATTAAAATATTCACTCAAAAACTTCTCTTAATAACAGCATGAATTCATGATTTCGTTATCTAACAATGTATCAGTTCATTTTAAAACATACACTGAATTGTATAACACTCAATGCTTATGACTTAAAGTCTCCATTCCTACAAATCTGTTGTTAAAAAGAAATCCATCTTGAAATTATAGATCAAGTCATTTAACGCGCTCACTTAAAGCAATTAATTTCTCAATCAGGTCATTTTAAAAATATCAAGTCTCGACACATTCAGGTTATCAACCTATTCACATACATCTTCTAAAGCTTATCTTGATACCCGTTAATCAATTATCACCCAATTTCACATAAATTATGTCATGACTATTGAGTAATTTAATACAAATTTATTCAGCAATTATATATAGTTACTCACTCAACTTTAAATTAAATTTGTGACTAAAAAGATGATTACACGTTCTCTTACTCGTACAATTTCTATTGCATTCATCACACTTTGCACACACACTGCATTTGCAGAAGGCTTAACCACTCAAGAGGCTGATCTCTTAGCCAAAGAAGATATTGCAGCTACACAGGTACTTGCTGAAGTCTGCCCGTCACTGATTGGAAATAATGCTACATTCCAAAGTAAGATTGATACATTAACGCAAACTTTATTGAAAGATTTATCTAAAACAACGACTTTAGATCAACTTAAACTAGATCCTGAATATCAATCAGTTTTTAAAGAAGCACAAGCAAATGCCAAAGAAGTAGACCAAGCCGAACACAAAGCTGTCTGTAATGATGTACTTGAACTCAAGCACTAAAAATAAAAATGAGGATAAGAGATGTTAAAAGCATTTTTTTAACATCTTTTTAAAATATTCTTTTGCGAAAAATTCAAATAAATCTACAACATCAATACATTTTATCTATATTTTTGACTGTTTTTACGTTTACTCTATGCCTCTTGTTAAGAGAAATAATTGATTAGGTCCATCATGCGTATGACTTTAAAAATGCTTACATTAAGCCTTGTTTCAGCCAGTGGTTTATTTATGACTCATGCTTTTGCAGCACCTAAAGACGCAGCTTCGCATGAACAGAATATTGAAGTCACACAACAACAAGTCTCTAAAGAAGAACTTGCAGCAATTTATGTACTTTCTGATATTTGCCCGAGCTTGATTAAAACTGATGCTGCATTTGAAAAAGGTTTCAATCACTTATTGAAAGATTACATGCCAAATGACAAGAACCCGAAAGAAGCTTTAAAAACTTTAGCCAAACAAAAGGATTTTCAACGTGCTTTGAAAGAAGCCAAAGCTGATGCCAAGAAAGCTGGAGATACTGAAAATACTGCGATTTGTAACGACATTAGTCGCTACGGTGCATAATCGTGGTGCAATTTATTAGACAAATAATGAAATAGTTACAATAAGTAAGAAATAAGCCGACTTTCTGTATAGAAGTCGGCTTTGCTTTGTCCTAAAATGCTAGCCTGTTTGTGCTCATATAACGATTGGAACGACCTAGAATGACCCCAAAAAGCGCCATTGCTGCATTATTACTTTTACCTTCATTTTCTTATGCAGCAACCGTCTTAACAACTCCGCCAGAATTAAATAATAAATCTTACGTCTTAATGGACTATGAGACAGGTCAAATTCTTGCTTCGAAGAATGAAAATGAAAAACTAGCACCTGCTTCGATGACCAAAATGATGACCAGTTACATCATTGAGCAAAAACTCCTCAAAGGTGAACTGACTGAAAATGAAAAAGTTCGCATGAATGAGTCCGCTTGGTGTCGAGGAAGTAGCACTGAATCTTGTATGTATGTTCCGCTCAATGGTACTGCAACAGTTTTAGAAATGTTACGCGGTATTATTATCCAATCGGGTAATGATGCTTCCAAAGCGATGGCTGAACACATTTCTGGCAATGAAGGTTCATTTGCTTATGTCATGAATCAAGAAGCTAAACGTGTCGGCATGACCAATACTCACTTCATCAATGCAACAGGTATGCCTGCTGACGGTCATTACTCCACTGCGAAAGATATGGCAGTTTTAGCCAAACATATTATTCATGACAGCTCAAAATACTACCCAATTTATTCTGAAAAAGAATTTACCTTTAATGGTATCAAACAAGGTAACCGCAATGCCTTACTTTATACCGACCCAAGTGTGGATGGTTTAAAAACAGGTCACACCAATGAAGCTGGTTTCTGTTTAACCACTTCTTCTAAACGTGGTCCAATGCGTTTGATTTCTGTAATTTTTGGTGCACCATCAATGAATGAGCGTGCCAATCAAACACGCTCACTGCTTTCTTGGGGATATTCAAACTTTGAAACTGTGAGTGTTCATCCTGCAAATCAAGTTCTTGCTAAAGCTAAAGTTTATTTTGGTAAAGAAAATGATGTTCAAATTGGTTTAGCTGAAAACTTCAATGTGACTATGCCAAAAGGTCAGGCGAATGCGATCAAAACTCAAATCACTGTCCAACCGAACTTAAATGCACCTTTAAAACAAGGTCAGGTTGTCGGAAAACTAACAGCGACTTTAGATGGTAAAGTTATTGCAGATAAGCCTTTAGTGGCATTAAAAGCAGTGGAAGAAGCAGGTTTCTTCTCTCGATTGATTGATCACATCAAAATGTTCTTTAGCAACTTATTTTAATTTATTTGTGAAAGTCTAATTCAACTTTACTGATTAGACTAAAGCACAGGCATCCTGATCGAAGATTAGGATGCCTTTTTATTTTATACTGTGATGACGGTTTTTAAGTTTTAAGCTTTGATAAGGACGCCAACATGAAAAAGAATATTCGTAGGTATTTACAACATCATCCTAAAATTGACTCGACCTGCTACATTGATGATTTATCCGTGATAATCGGTGAAGTCAGTTTAGCTGAAAATGTTTCGGTATGGCCTTTTGCTGTGATTCGTGGTGATGTTAACCACATTAAAATTGGTCGAAATTCCAATGTGCAAGACCATTGCATGCTACATGTCAGCCATAAAAATGATGCAAAACCAAATGGCTCTCCATTGATCATTGGTGAAGATGTCACTATTGGACATCATGTAACCTTACATGGCTGCCAAATAGGCAATCGAGTTCTCGTTGGAATCAACAGTATTGTGCTGGATGATGTGATCATCGAAGATGACGTAATGATTGGTGCAGGCTCATTGGTTCCACCACGTAAACGCTTAGAAAGCGGCTATTTATATGTAGGCAGTCCTGTACAAAAAGTGCGCCCATTAACAGACAAAGAAAAAGAATTTTTGCCTTATTCTGCAAGGCATTATGTGAAAGTAGCGAATAATTATATTGATGAATTGAATTAAAACTAAACCAAGCCCAATGCTTTATTAAAAGATTTATATTTTTAATAAAGCAAAATTTGAAATTTAATTGAGTGAGTATGATTGCTCTAGGCGTCTATTTAAAAGATCTCAAAATGAAAATAATATTCACAGTTAGATGGGTTATCACAATGATCACAGCAATGTTAAGTTGAGTATAAATAAGTTCTATTTTCTAAATGCTCTTTTAAGTTCCTGAAAACACTTGGCTAAAGTGCCCATCAATGACCTTTATTGCTGGACAAAAATCGCTTAGACACCGAGAACTAAAAATGAGAGAGATAGAAATCTTATTCGAAATAAGATCATACTATTCATCTGTGACTTCAATTTGTTCAAAATTTAAATCATCCCAAATCTGATGTTTAGATAAATAAATCCCAGCATCTTTAAAAAGATCATCCATATCCCTTAAAGCGCTTTGTTTTAAGCTAAGTTGATTCTCTAAAAAGCCAATCATAGCTTGTGTTTGTATGTGTAAAATACCTTATTTTGCCCTAACTATAAGCTCTACTTGCGCTGAAAATACTCGCTTTCCAATTCACCAAGCCAATACGTTAGATATTTCATTTTTCCAAAAACTGGAAATTCTTGTATATTTGTATATTTGTATGTGAAAAAAATCGCAACTCATTTATAACCACATAATTTTCAATATTATTTTTAACGTGACACGTCGAGGAAATTTCCAAATATCCAGATAAATGGGTTTTAATTTCAGCTAAATCAAGTGAAATTAAAACCCAATTTGATCAATATAAAGTGCTTATTCATTCACTTTATAGTATTTACTTAACTCTTCAAACACAGGCGCTTTTACATTATCTTTCACGATATAACGTTTAATTACACCCTGATCTGTATGAATTTCCATAAAGACATTTTCTGAGCCTCTGAAATCAACCATCATATTCACAGGAACTAAAACACTGTTACGTGAACGATTGGCTTTAAATGCAAAATCAATTTCAGTAGGTCCAATCACATTAAATGAATGACTTTTCACCCCATCACTAAATACGACTTTTTCAATATTATATTTGGTGTATGCGCTGTTTAAACTCAGTTTAACTTTTAGAATGTCTTTATGTGCTTCGTTCCATGCCACTGTCACAATCGGGCAAATTTCACTTGGCTGACAGATTAATAAGCCTTGAGTACCCACATTTGAATTCGCATTATTAGGATTTGAAGCACATCCTGCGATAAGCAATGCACTCAAAGGAATGTACCAAAGTTTTTTCATCATGTTTTTTATATCCTATTGGATGCCCAGAAATTGGAATGGTTGAGCGACCTTAAAAGAAGAATTAGCCTTACCTGCATACACTTTCGCTTGGTCAGCACCCAACTCAAGCTTTCTGGTTTGACCATCTTTAAAATCAATCTCCTTTAAGTCTACCCAAAAAACATTAGGTGATACAGCAGATTCAAAGAAATATAGTCCTCGTTTATGATCTACAACGGTTCGCCAGCGTGTAGACGAAATGTTCGGCTCCTCTTCAGTATTGAGTCCAAAAGGAACAGAGGTATTACGGATCACACTAAATACGCTGGCTAATGAATGTTCCGGAGAGGCATTTTTAGGAATGGCATTGATATAAAACGATGCTCTTGCAAATCGATCTGCAGCACGATTTGTCCCTGGTAACATCGTGGTTCCACCAATCTGTTTCCAGTAAGTATTCAATGCAAGCTGTTGATCAAAGGTAGGAGAGTTCGTCATGACTTGATATTGACGATTATGATGAATGACTTGCTTACCGCCAATATATTCTATAATGGCACTGTCACCAGTCGAATCAGAAATAGATAAATGTAGCGTTGCTAAACGTTTCTCTCCTGGCACTTGATCTGTGACAATCATGAATGGCTCTTTTTCTAAGGCTTGTATCGCTTCATTAACTGTTGCGTAGTTATCCAATACATACTGCGCCCATAATGAAATACTGAGCGGTGGTTTTTTATTGTTTTTTACATCTGGATATTCCGACTCCACCAACCACAGCAAATTTGCCACCAACCCTTTTTCGTTGACGCCATCAGTTGTAGAAATATCATACCCAGTAGCCACAACACTGCCATATTTCGATGTCCACTGAATTGACTTTGGTCCAGCCATTCCTGTGCGTTTAACATTATTCGGTAAAATCCATAGATTTGTTCCAACATCGCTTTTCCAATCCATCGAACGTGCTGTCATCACATCATTATTGCCAAGATACACAACACGAGTACATGCAGTTGCCACCTCAGCAGCGACCAAAAGCCCTGCTGCAAACAACACTTTTTTTATTGCCTTATTCATGATTAAACCCTCTTAGAAAATTGGTAGATTGATCCCTATCACAGGACCTTGCTGACGAACATCCCAGTGAAAATTATTCGATTTATGATCTTGTTCAAAGTAACGATAGCCTGCGCGTAAATTGAAATTTCGATGAAAAACAGGAATCCGATAACCTAGATATGCATGTGCAACAGTGGTGTTTTCAGTGCCAACTGTGAATTCTGCTGCTAAATTCCAAGGCGAGTCGAAATTGTATTTAAATCGTGATCCCCAAAAAAACTCTGTCCACTTTGCATCTGCTGCCAGTGTTTGATTAAACGCTCCAAGTGTTGCTGCTGCCTGAGTTCGATGTAAACCAAGTGTGGGTTCTACAATGAACTTTGCCTGTTGCTGCGATGTTGTTTCGGTTGAGACATAGGCTTGATAATACAACCCATAACTACTTTGATTGAGCTTAGTGCTCAATGCGACGGGGATATTGATTGCGCTTTTTTCCTGTGATGTTTTGACATACTGGTGATCTGCATAAAGCCCCCAGTTGCCTTTATTCAAATCCACATGCCCCATAAAGGATTGATCAAGCGCCTTGACTGTTTCTTTAAATGGCTGATCGATATCGTATTTTATTTTACCTTTTTGAATATTCCCATCCACATCTGCAGCAAATACATAGAGATTAAAATTAAGTTTTACAGGTCCTTGAAATGTATCTGAGAAAGTGTCAGCGAGTGTTGCTTGATTTAAAAGCAAACCGATCAGAAAAAATAAGTATTTGTTTGTTTTCATCAATACCCTCTTTATAGATATTTTTTATCATGTGTTTTAATAAGCATTACGCTTAAATATGAACCTTAATCACATAAAAAATCAAGGGAATTAAGTATTAAAAAATAAATAATCGAATAAAATTTAGTTTATTTCCACTGATAATATTTTAAAATAAAAATATAAATTAATAACTTACAATAAAAAGGTCATGAAAAATATTTTTTACCAACTATAAAACCCTAAAAATAAAATAACTTTTTAATTAATTTTTACAGTGAATTTATTAAATTAAACAATACTCTTGATGACATTCAATGTTCAGCTCATCTCGGTGCTTATATTGAAATAAGTCATATATTACCAATCAATAGATTCGTCCAATTGGGGTGATATACTTTACCCCATTGCTCAAAGAAAAAGCCTTGAACATAGCCACCAAGCTGAAAATTTTGTAGAATAATGCTTTATCTCCCATGGTGCTGATTATGAGCTCTTGGTCTCCACATGTAACTGTCGCAACTGTTGTTGAAAAAGATGGAAAATTCCTGTTTGTAGAAGAACATACAGAAGGTGTTAGTCATACTGTTTTTAACCAGCCTGCTGGACATGTAGAGCGCGATGAAACCATTATTCAAGCTGCTATACGTGAAACAATGGAAGAAACAGGATATGCGATTGAAGTTGATTCTCTAGTTGGCATCTATACCTACACTCCGCCCATGTTTCCAGATCGTACTTATTTTAGATTCTGCTTCTTAGCCCATATCACAGAATACTTCCCTGATGCTCAACTTGATACTGGAATTATTGGTCCGCAATGGATGAGCCTTGAAGAATTACTTGATTCTGCACGTGCCAGAAGCCCTCTTGTGATTAAAGCTGTACAAGACGCATTATCTGGGCAAAAATACCCACTTTCGCTCATCTATGAGCACCAAAACTCTCCTTTAATTTCAAACTTGGATGCCTAATCCTATGCAACAACGTGTCATCGTCGGTATGTCTGGTGGTGTAGATTCATCTGTTTCTGCTGCGCTTTTACTTCAACAAGGATATCAAGTTGAAGGTCTTTTCATGAAAAATTGGGAAGAAGATGATGGTACGGAATACTGCACAGCTATGGAAGATCTTGCTGATGCACAAGCGGTCTGTGACAAAATTGGCATCAAATTACATACTGCCAACTTTGCCATGGAATATTGGGATCGTGTTTTTGAGCACTTTTTAGCGGAATATGCTGCTGGTCGTACCCCAAATCCAGATATTTTATGCAATAAAGAAATTAAATTTCGTGCCTTCCTCGACCACGCTGTAAGCTTAGGTGCTGATTTTATTGCGACTGGACATTATTGCCGTCGTGGAGAAACAGCGACCAATAGCAAAGGCGATCAATATGCACCTTTACTCCGTGGTGTAGATAACAATAAAGACCAAACTTATTTCCTGCATGCAGTTCATGGTCGTGAAATCAATAAAACATTATTCCCTGTGGGTGAGATTGAAAAGCCTCAAGTCCGCAAGATTGCTGAAGAACTTGGTTTGGTAACTGCAAAGAAAAAAGATTCAACAGGTATTTGTTTCATTGGTGAACGCCGTTTTAATGACTTCTTAAAACAATATTTGCCTGCACAACCGGGAAAAATTGTTTTAGATTCTGGAAAAGAGGTTGGTGATCATCACGGCTTAATGTACTATACGCTCGGTCAACGAGGTGGTATTGGTCTTGGTGGATTAAAAGGTGCCGAAGAAGGCGCTTGGTTTGTTCTACACAAGGACCTTGAAGGCAATCGTCTTGTCGTTGGTCAAGGTCACGAACATCCATTGATGCAAAGCACGATTTTATGGTCTGAAGCAATTGATTGGGTTGCTGGAGAGCAAGAGATTTCTGAATCAGGTTTCCGATGCACGGCAAAAACTCGATACCGCCAACCAGATCAAGCATGTACAATTTATAAAGACAGCAATACACCAAGTGGTGTACGTGTCGAATTTGATGAACCACAACGTGCCGTTACACCGGGACAAAGTGTTGTTTTTTATGTTGATGAAGTTTGTTTAGGTGGTGGGGTGATTCATCATACCAATGCACCAAAACCAGACTTTATCGAGTCATGATTAAACATTATTTAAAGGAATTTAGGCATGGTTGAGTTGCCCTTTCAACAGCCTCAGACTTTGAATCAACGCCAAAATCGAGCTTTGGCGTTAGCGGCTGTGTTTCAAGCAACACAGCTGACCCATATGACGGCTATGACTGGTCGTCAAAGCATCGGGGAAAGTGGCAATTTTTATTTTGAACAATTGATTAAAGCTAGCCTCAATATACGCCCTTCAGACAATCAGTCTGGTCAAACCTTAGATTTTTTTAATCAATTGGCTGATATTTCTTTAGGTTTAAAGGCATTAGAAAGCAGCATCACTCAGCCCTTTTCCACCTCACCCAAATCCAGAATTCCCAAGTTAGCCAGTGCAAAACTGCCAATGTCATATGCAATGTCATTGTTAGCATTAGAAAAAAAAGTCTATAGCAACCCAAAATTCGTTGAAATTATTCATCAATCCCAGCAAAAAATTTTAAAACAGTTGTCCTTCTTCGATAATAACTACTTACACCCGAGTATTATTGCCAACTTAGCACAAGCATATGTCGACACTGCTGGTCAAATTAATCCAAGAATTTTAGTGCGAGGCAATGCAGAAGCATTTAAAGATACTGCACACACCAATCGTATTCGCGCAAGTTTATTTACAGGTTTACAGATGGCTCACCTATGGCGTCAATTAGGTGGTAGTTCATGGAATATGATCTTTAGCAAACGTAAACTTCTTCAAGATATTCAGGATCTTGCTCGATTACAATATCAGGTTGTGTAATTTGATATTGATCGAGTTTCGGTTTTACACAGGGTCATGTTGATATTTTATAGATGGTTTTAACATTGAGTATTTGTAAAATATAAATATGACCTATATTCCAAAGTTTAAGGAATCTTTATGAACGCTTTAACCGCACTTTCTCCATTAGATGGACGCTATGCAAGTAAATGTGATGCTTTGCGCCCTTTCCTCTCTGAGTTTGGTTTAATTCATGCTCGTGTGACTGTTGAAGTGCGTTGGTTACAAGCGCTTGCAAACCGTCCTGAAATCACCGAAGTACCTGCTTTCTCAACTGACACAAACAATGCTTTAGATGCAATTGTGGCTCAATTTTCTGAACAAGATGCAAATCGCATTAAAGAAATCGAACGCACAACCAATCATGATGTAAAAGCAGTTGAATACTTCCTTAAAGAAAAAATTGCACATATTGATGAACTTAAAAATGCGGGCGAATTCATTCACTTTGCATGTACATCAGAAGACATCAACAACCTTTCTCATGCATTAATGCTAAAAAATGGTCGTGATGTTTTAGTGGCTTCAATGCAACAAATTGTTGATTCAATCGTAGATTTGGCTGAGAAACACGCTGAACAACCGATGTTGTCGCGTACCCATGGTCAAACAGCCAGCCCAACAACTTTGGGTAAAGAAATGGCGAATGTCGCATATCGTTTAGCGCGTCAGATCAAACAATTTAATCAAGTTGAATTGCTCGGTAAAATTAACGGTGCTGTAGGTAACTACAATGCACATTACTCTGCATATCCTGAAATCAACTGGCCTGCACATGCTCAAACTTTTGTTGAGTCATTAGGCTTAACATTCAACCCATATACAACCCAAATCGAACCTCACGATTATATTGCTGAATTATTTGATGCTTTACGTCGCTTCAACACAATTTTGATCGACTTTAACCGTGACGTATGGGGTTATATCTCACTCGGTTTCTTCAAACAACGTTTGAAAGAAGGTGAAGTTGGTTCTTCGACTATGCCACATAAAGTAAACCCGATTGATTTTGAAAACTCTGAAGGTAACTTGGGTATTGCAAATGCGGTATTGGCGCATTTGGGTGAAAAACTTCCTATTTCTCGCTGGCAGCGTGACCTTACTGACTCTACAGTGCTGCGTAACATGGGTGTTGGTTTAGCACAAAGCTTAATCGCATTTGAAGCATGCTTAAAAGGTATTGGTAAACTTGAATTAAATGCTGCTCGTTTAAATGAAGATCTTGATCATGCTCAAGAAGTATTGGCTGAACCAATTCAAACAGTTATGCGTCGTTATGCAGTTGAAAAACCTTATGAAAAATTAAAAGCATTGACGCGTGGTCAAGCAATGACACGCGATATGATGGTCAACTTTGTCAATGGTAATGAGCTTGAAGCTGTACCTGCTGCTGACCGTGCGCGTTTAGCTGAAATGACCCCAGCAACTTATACTGGTAATGCTGCTGATCAAGCGAAGCAAATTAAAGATCTCATCGCTAAAATCTAAGATTTGTAATCCTTTTTTTAGTCATAAAAATGCGAAGCTAAAGCTTCGCATTTTTTTGCATTTTGATTACAATGCGCATTAATAATTTTTAGAAAACAATATAATGATCTACCACTCTTTAACCCCAAAACATTGGCTAGTACTGGCAGTTCTAGCAATTGCCATTATTTTGGCAAGTATCAATCCATTAGAATATCCGTCCTACATGTTGCATCAAATTGGTACGGTGCTGATGTTGGTTGCTTTATTCTTCTGTTTAAAGAAAATTGGACTGAGTTTTTCCTCATTTCTACTCTATATCTTATTTCTGATCATTCATGTCATCGCTGCTCATTATCTGTATTCCTATGTACCGTATAATGATTGGTCAATCCAATATTTACACTTTGACCTTAACCAAGCCATGGGATGGTCACGCAATATGTTTGATCGCTTTGTACATTTTTTTTATGGCTTGTTTCTCTACCCATTTTTCTATCGCCTTTTCCAAGTCTGGCTACCAAATTTAAAACCAAGCGTTTTATTCATTCTGGTGATTCAATTTGTCATGGCAACCAGCTTATTTTATGAATGGATTGAATGGTGGTTGGCAATTGGTTTATCCCCAGAAGAAGCTGAAAACTATAATGGGCAACAAGGCGATGTTTGGGATGCACATAAAGACATGTTCTTAGCAACAATCGGTGCAATTATTACAGGATTGCTAAGTCTAAAAACCAACAAACAAAATTAAGATCACTTTTAAGACTGCATATATTCACCAAATGTTAACGGTTTGGTGAATATCAGTTAATCTAAGATTTATTTAGATTTTCTTTATTTGCCAAAATATCTGGCAAGCTTCTCTCGATCCAACCAATCACATAACTTATTTTTTCAGCGGCTTGTGCACCCAAAATCGTCAATTGATACTCAACCTTTGGCGGAACTTCTGGATAAACCGTACGTAAAATAAATCCATCTTGTTCCAATACCCGTAAAGTTTGTGCCAGCATTTTTTCACTAATACCTTCAATACGGTTGCGCAACTCACTAAATCGTTGCACACCATCACTTAAACACCGCAGAACTAACACAGACCACTTACTGGTTAAATGCTCCAATATTTCTCTAGATGGGCATTCACTGGATAAAACTTGACCAATTAAATAACTTGAAGCATAGATGCTCATGAATTCTCTCCATACAGTAATTAGCTTACTTTTCGGTACGTACTTACATTTGGTAAGTTTAGTAACTATGATAATAGCATCAAGTTTAAAAAACATCCAATCCAAATCAATCAAAAGGTGAACTTTATGAAAATCGCAATTACAGGCGCTACAGGTCAACTTGGGCAATTGGTCATTCAGAGTTTAGTGAAACGCATCCCGGCAGAAAATATCGTGGCTTTAGTCCGTAACTTAGATAAAGCACAAGCACTTCAACAAATCGGTATCGAACTTCGCCAATTTGATTATGACCAACCAGACACATTGGTTCCTGCATTACAGGGCATTGATAAACTATTACTCATTTCAGCCAATGAAATTGGACGCCGTACACCGCAGCATAAAGCTGTGATTGATGCAGCAGTGATTGCCAAAGTCCCTTATATTGCCTATACCAGCTTACTCAATGCAACGCATAGCCCATTGGGTTTAGCAGAAGAACATCGTGAAACTGAAGCCCTTATTTTAGCAAGTGGTTTGAGCTATACCCTGTTACGCAACAATTGGTATAACGAAAACTACTTAGCCAATGTGCAACATACCGCAGAAACAGGCACACTTTATGGCAGCGCTCAGGACGGCAAAATTAGTTCAGCGTCTCGACTCGATTATGCTGAAGCAGCAGCTAAAGTACTGAGTTCAACAGGTCATGAAAACAAAACCTATGAACTTGCTGGCTCAACCAGTTTTACGCTTTCCGACTTGACATCTTATATTGGTCAAGCGTCTGGCAAATCTGTTCACTACCAAAATATCAGTGCTGAGGACTATACACAAGCACTCACTACGGCTAGCTTACCAAGCGAATTAGTCCGTGTGATTGTCGATGCGGATGTCCAAACTGCACATGGTGCTATGTTCAGTACTCGTGAAGATTTAGAACAATTGATTGGTCGCAAAACCACCAATATTCAATCTCAAGTGAAATCACTTTTTTAGCATCTATGCGTTTGCGATCTATTCGCACCTTCTGAACAAGAGACAACCAATGCCACGATATTGAAGTAAATAAATATCGTGGCAAAACAATGCTATGGATGAATATTACGTACAGGTAGATCAATATTCATCTGTAAATCTGCGAATGATTGTCTTTTGGTGTTGTACATCGTTGCATCAAATGTCGCAATTTTTTGCATGGTCATCGGATCATTAATATTGAGCATCGGTTTTAGCTGATGTTTGACATATAAACTAATCAGCTCATTAAATTCCAAATAGACTGGACCATCAAACATGATTTTGATCGGTACTTGATAATGTCGCTTGATGTTGAAAGGTACAGAAAGTTTAATCGGAATGTCCAGTTTTAAAGGAAATTCAGGTAGCAGTTTATTTTGATAAACCAAATCAGTGGTTGTTTCTAATGGCATCACTGTTTCGATTTGGATTTGAGTCGAATAGTCTAAATCAACCTCAATCGGTGTGGTGACCACAAAACTTAAATTGGCTAAATATTTGCCATTTAAAGGTAAAGTTAATTCGCGATTGATATCTAGTGTTGTATCTAAAGCTCCTTTGGCATGAGTTTCTAAATAGTTACCCACATGAATTTTTGTAGGTAAAGATTCAGACAATTGAATTTGTGCCTGCTGAGCAGAAACTTGCATTGAGGTCTGAATGTTTAAATATAACCAGACACCGATTGCAACACATAATACGACAATGAGGAAACTGAATAATAACGTTTTAAGCGATTTAAATAACCACATATCCCAGATCAACCTAATTCAATGCTTCAGATTGAGTATGTTCACGCTCAGCTTGTCCAGCGGTCTGACGTGAAAGTTTTATACTGTTTAGCGGTATTTTTAATTGCCCTTTCTCAATTTTTACTGGCAAAGTATTTTGAACATCTACTGTGGCTTGCAATGCAGATTTGATCGGCACATTGAGGTGACCTTGAATCGGAATATTGGTTTTAAGCGTTGCGTCTAATGGAATATGCAAATTTTCTTTAAGTAAAACTTTGACAGGTGCATCAAATTTTAAATGTATGCTTTGATTCAACGGAACTTGTAAGTTAATGGGCACATCCATCTTCACCGGGATGGTACCTTTCAGAGGTAAAGTAATATCTTTTCCAAGAACTGTGACTTTCACTTTGGTATCAATCGGCATATCCTGATTGATTTTAATCACTTCATTCACAGGAATACTGGTTTCGATTGGTACTTGATTATCAAAGTAAACATGGGGCGTTAAAGTCTGAGTGATCGGTAAATTCAATTTTTCATGGATTGGAATTTCAGCATTCACTTTCCCTTTAACATCAACATTCAGGGCATCATGAATTTGTACTTTAGCTTGTAGCGGTTCTTTTAAATCAATACGGACAGCCTGATTTTCTAAAGGAATATAAATACTAAAATGCTTAAATACCCAAATAGCAAGCATAACTCCACAAAGTGTAGCCACACAGATAAAGGCGATTCCTGCCATAATTTGCTTCAACTGCAAAATCCATTCCTTAATTTTTTATCTAATAATTAAGGTTTATTTTAAATATTTATGTGAATAAATATGCTTTTTTATGTATAAAAGACGAAGTAATTTGTTCATTTACTAAACAAACAATCATTTTTATCTGCCTCTCTTATGCTTAGTTTAGCTCAAGCAACCAATAACATTGAACAATCGCAAGATTTTTCTTATATTCAACGCTGACCTGACTTTTCTGATGATTTTGTTTAAATTTGAGTGTTTTAAATTTCTTTTTAGCCGATTCTGAACTGAGATCAAAATATAAATATTCATTAAATTGCTGCGCTAGCCGCCCAAAACTAAATTCCATTTTGCGTATCGGTATACCAGCATAATTGACATTTTGGACTTGATATACACTGGAATCATAAACATTTTTATCGACATAGCTTGATTTTGTAGTATGACGCTTTAAGGGTTCAGTCAATTCATTATCATCATTATGAAAATCATATTGTTGTCGGATTGCGCAATTTTTCTCAAAGCGATCTTGTAATAAGGGGCGTAATTCTAAAGGCTTAGCATAAGTCACCTCAGTTAACAGCAATATCATGCTGAGTAATATCAGCTTTTTCATATTATTTTCCTTTAATGTAAATGACTGACTATGAAATCGCTTTTATTCAGCTGTATTTTTATCTGCCCAAGCGCAAATCGCGATACCCTTATTTTTGCCTTCTCCAACCATTACAAAATTTGCAGCTTTAGCATTTTGCTGTTTTTTCTTTTTAATTTCATTAAATTGTTGCTGTACTGAAGCAGTTGGGAGATCGAAATGTAAATACTCCATTAAAGTCAATCCCCGCCCCCATACAAACTCAATTTTTGTGACAATCAGTCCCCGATAAGTCGTATTTTTTAAAGTAAGGATTCTACTCATATAGGCGTTTTGTTCATCAACTTCATCTTTAGCCACCTGATTCATTAATATTGGCAGAATTTCATCATCGCGAACATAATAATCAAATTGCTGGCGAACCTCACAATTTTGTTCAAAACGATCTTGCAATATTGGGGTTAAATCAAGGCTTGTTTGCGGGGTTGCATGGATTATTGTTGATAAATTCAGCAAAACCAAAGCGAAAATTGGTAAATTTTTATTCATTTTTAATATGCTCTAAATTTCGGTTAAAATCGTTTATTAGATTTAAACCAAGATAAATTTAGAATATAAAAAAAGGAGCTTCAGATGAAGCTCCTTTTTACTGAATATTACAAATTATGCATTTGTTTCAGCAGGTGCTTTTGGATAGCTTACACCACACATTTGTTCAGCAATACGTAATACTTGGCAGCTATAACCCACTTCGTTATCGTACCAAACATAAGCTGTTAAACGGTTACCTGATGTAATCGTCGCTTGTGCATCAAATACACCAGCAGTACGAGAACCAATAAAGTCAGAAGATACGACTTCAGTAGAGTTTGTATAGCCAATTTGACCTTGAAGGCTTGAGTTGATCGAGATTTGACGAATATATTCGTTTACTTCTTCACGATCTACTTCTTTCTCAAGTGTTAAGTTAAGAATAGCCAACGAAACGTTTGGTGTAGGTACACGTACTGAATTACCTGTTAATTTACCTTGCAACTGAGGTAATGCTTTTGCAACAGCTTTTGCAGCACCAGTTTCAGTGATCACCATATTTAATGTTGCAGCACGACCACGACGATCTGCTTTATGGTAGTTATCAATCAAGTTCTGGTCATTAGTGAATGAGTGAACTGTTTCAACATGACCATTGATCACTTTGTATTTGTCTTCTAATACTTTCAAGACAGGTGTAATTGCGTTGGTGGTACAGCTTGCTGCTGAAATGATTTTATCTGAATCGATAATGTCATTTTGGTTCACACCAAATACAACGTTTTTCATATCACCTTTACCCGGAGCAGTAAGTACAACACGACCTACGCCTGGACATTTAAGATGTTGTGATAAACCATCGATATCACGCCATTTACCTGTGTTGTCAATCACAAGTGCATTATCTATACCATAAGCAGTGTAATCTACTTCAGCAGGGCTAGATGCATAGATCACTTTAATGAAGTTACCGTTGGCAATGATTGCTTCATTTTCTTCATCTACAGAAATTGTTCCTGCAAATGGACCATGAATTGAATCACGGCGTAACAATGAAGCACGTTTTTCTAAATCACCATCAGATGATTTACGTACGACGATTGCTTTCAGGCTTAAACCACGACCAAGACCCGATTGGCTGATGATCAAACGCGCTAAAATACGACCGATACGACCAAAACCGTAAAGCACAACATCTTTCGGTTCAACTTGTGCCGGACGACCTTCTAAAGAGCGAACAGCTTGAGCAACAAATGCATCAACATCGCCACCCTTTTCTTTGTATTCAACAGCAAGTTTACCTAAATCAACTTCTGCTGAACCAATATTATCTAATTTTGCTAAAGCTTCTAAAATAGGAAACGTATGTACAACTGAAAGTTCAACATCCATCATACGCGTACGACGGTGAGCTTTAAGAATTTGAATTACTGAACGGTTCACTAAAGAACGACCGTAAACAGAAGTCACAATATTTTTTTCACGGTATAATTGACCGATTAATGCAATCATACGTTCCGCGATTTCTTCACGGTTTTTCCAGCGACCTTGGTGCTCTGCATGTAGGGCGATGATAGTGTCTTTGCTCACAGATACGTCCTCTATTTATGTATATCTAGACATGGATTTTTAAACCCCACAATTGTAATGGAATTCTCATTTAGTTGAAATCAATTCATGGTAGATTTTTATAATAATTTGTCATGTTAGATATTTTTATAAAAATTAAATATTGATATCTAAACTATAATTGAGATTTCTTTGTTTATAGATCTTTAACATAGTGTTACATGCATTCCATAACACGAATGAAAAACATCCAGTTGCTTCATTTCAAACACGATTAAACTCAGTTTAACTGCTTTCCTCATCGAGCATTGACAGATCAACAGCCTATATTCAGTCGATATGATGGTTGGATAAACAGCGCTCAAGTATGAAATTAATCCATATACATGGATGCATGAAAAGCTTCAAAATCAAAATCTGCTAGATTCTCAGGAATTTTCATTAAAAAAGGGAAACGAATAATACCATTGTCCCCTGAAGGAAAAGCATAATGCCGTTCTAATTCACTCAAAGAAGTTAAGCTTTCAAATTCAATAAATACACTATATTTCGATAAACCTTTTGGAACGCTCAATACATCTAAGTATGTCTGCTTCTTAATCAGCAGTGTGGCATGTTTAGCTTGCAGAATGTCTTTTTCTACTTTTCCACCTTTTACAATTTTCTTGAGCAAAGAGCCTTTTACTTGATTCTGTTCATGTTTTAATTGTTGGATGTAGAGTTGTAATTCGTTGTAGTCTTTGGCTTGATCAAACATAATCTCTTGAAGCTTTTTTATAGGTTGTTGTGAACGTTCATGCATGACTTGCCATTCCTGTTTACTCATCGGAATAAAGATTTCGTCCTTACGTTTTTCCAAAAGCTTCAAATATGCCAGTAAACGATATTCAAATAACTGCACATGTGCATTAAAAAATAATGCTGGCTGCTCTTTAAAATCGCGATAATGAGACAAAATCTCAGATAAAATGCGATGAACACTCATAAACAAATATTCAAATTCTTCTAAATGTGATAAATCATTTTTTACGGCATTTCTTAGCGGCATTAACACATTGGCAATCAACATTTGTTCAATGGTTTTAATATGATTTTGTGCCACGAGATCACTGTTTTTACCAACCATCCCAAGCGGTTGCATTAGAAATGGCAATAGCTTGGTTTCAGTAAAACTTTCAAACTCTTGTACAATCTCAATGACATCTCGATGAACTTGATGTTGGATCGTCACCATTTTTTGTATCAACTGATCTGTTTGCACGCGATATGCATTCTCACTGATCTGTTTTGGATCAATCACTAATCCTGTTAAATAGATTTGATTGTTATATTCAATATGTTCTTCAAACAAAAATCGACGAATTGAATATGGGTTTTGCTCAAAATGTTGTATTGGTGCTATCAAATAAATAAATTCAGAAGTATTCACAATATCGAATTTACGAATTTTCTGTTCGCTGACAATAAAATATTTAAAGAAGGGATGAGCAAATAAATTTGATGATTTGGTCAGTAAAGGTTTAAACCAATATCCTAATAATTGTTGCTTGATAAACACTTCGATAATAAAGCATTTGATTTGATTTACCGTTAAATCACGTACATTCGGATGAATGTGAATATTGAGATTTCGTACCAGCTTCGCCACATCTTGCAAAAAAACTCGGCGTATTAATAATTTTTCACGTTGCAAGCCAAGATGGTCATCGACTGGAATTAGATCAATCTGATGTAAAGTATTTTCAAGGTAATCTGCAATCTGTACACAATCAGTAATTTGTTCTAACCAATGGAGTGAGTTACTTAATTTATTGGCAATCGAACGCATGCGCTCATTGTCTAAACGATGCTTTAACGTTTCCAATGAGTTTGTAATTTTAAATTCAAAGGTATTTTCAGTTCTATTCCATTGTATCTCTTTAGGCTTTAAGATTTGACGATCAATTTCTTCGCGTACTTCAATATTAGCTTCATCAAAAATTTCGTACAACACCTTTGCCCAGTTCAAATCTGTACTCGGCTCAAGTTGCAAAAGGGTTGCCCGTATTTGATAGGGAATCATTGTTATATTCATCATCAATCAATATTCTTTTCTTTTTAAACATGTTTAAAGCACCAATATTGAGATATATTTAACATTTATTTTAATTTAAGTTCAAGGATTATCGTTTTTATATTTAAAGAATACCTGTTACTTCTTTCTTTTATCAAATTTTTTAATATTCAATTCCAAATTTTTTCGTTTCTTTCCTTGTTGATAAATATGCCAACTGCCTTCTAAAACCAAAACACCTACAGCGCACCAAATCGGGATATAAGTCAACCATTCATCTGCGGAAATAGACTCTCCTAAAGCCAATGAAGCCAATGCCAATAAAACGGGTTCTAAATAACTCAGTAAACCAAACAGCACCATAGCCAAATAACGACTGGCTAAAATATAACTCCCCAGACCAATAGCACTTAATGCACCTAGCCCAGCAACCACCAAAAATAAACTGGGCATTTCAATAAACTGCCCATAAGCATTCACTCCCATTTGAGTAAAATAGATGGCAACAGGTATGCAAATCAGGATGTCCCACCAAAACCCACCAAGATTATCCGTTTTGATTGCTTTTCGGATCAGAAAATACAGTGAATAACCCAAAGCAACACTGATGGTTTCCCATGCAATACTGCCCAAACGCCACAATTCATGACCTACCCCTAACACAGCAAATGCCACGGCAACCATTTGAAATTTTGATAACTTTTCTTTATAAAAAATACTACCCGCGAGAACCAAGACTAGAGGCAAAAGAAAGTATCCCAATGAAACTTGTAATCCTCGTCCATTCATCGGTCCCCATAGAAACAACCAAAGTTGGAAACAAGTCAACGCAGAAGTGATCAGCAGTAAGATCAATAACGCAGGTTGCTTCATCATACGCTGATAAATATTTCTGACGTGGGCAAAATCACCACTGAAAAACATAAATAAGGTTAGAAAAGGTAAGGTTGCAATGATTCGCCAACCAAATGTTTGTTGGCTATCTAAATCGCCTAATAATTTGGTATAAAAATACAATACTCCAAAGGTGACAGATGCCAATATAGACAATGCTACGCCCTTAAACATCTATCGCCTCTCGAAAATTCTCAAATAAATCTTTCAATAGTATAAACTTTTTTTCTTTCAAAATTATTTTGAATATTGCAATATTTTCTCAAATGAAGATTTGAAATAATCAAATATCAACAGACAAATTGCCAGCTTATGGAATTATTGTGAAACGTTCTGCTTGGTTCGAATAATATCTTTTAAATTAAAACCAACCGTTTGTGCATATCGTAGAAATTCAGTTACTTTGGTTTCATCAGGATGTGGATCACGTGACAATAACCATAAATATTTACGTTTAGGCTCTCCGACCAAAGCCATTTGATATTCTGGGTCTATTTTAAGCACCCAATAATCCCCTCTTCCCACGGGCATCCAGCGAATTGCCTCAGGAATAAAACTGACTTTAAACTTAGAGTTAAAGGGTTCATTACTGATAAAAGCTTCACCCAACGCACGCAATTCTTCGCCATTTTGATCAATACAGCGATTATCTACTGCAACATTGCCAAACTCATTGACGGTATAACGTGCAGTGACATCAGACTTACAGGCTTTTTGAAAATACATGGGTTTACGTGCAATTTCATACCATAACCCGAGATACTGACCTAGCTCTAATTTTGGAACAGCTGCCAATGTCGAATAATCCGCATACACTTTAGGATAAAAAAGAGTAGCAGAAATAATGCTGAACCCAATGATCATGTTTTTTAGCGTATAGGATTTGGGTAATATTTTGAATAATTGCACTTTATACCCTCAATCGTGGATTTTTACTATTTATTATAAAATAATCAGAAATGTAAACTTAGATTGTAGCTTTATGTATCCTATGTCCATATTAAAGCAACAATCTAAGTCAAATACAGCAATCACGTCTCAAACGAAATCACTTTAACATTCGCGCTTTTAAACGCACAATTTCGTCTCGTAAGCGTGCTGCTTGTTCAAATTGCAACTCTTTTGATGCTTTTAACATCTCTTTCTCAAGTTTAGTGATATGTTTAGTGAACAGTTTAGGGTCAGACAAAATATGACGTTCGTCCGCAGTTAAAGCATGTTGTTGCTCAACAATCGCATCATCAATTTGATCGTCAGTGAGCACCTCGCCGGTATCGATTTCTTTGATTGCTTGACGAACTGCACTGCGTGGAATAATGCCGTGTTTCTCATTAAATTGAATTTGTTTAGCTCTACGACGTTCAGTTTCATCTATGGCTTTCTGCATAGAGTCCGTCACACGATCTGCATACAAGATCGCTTTACCTTTGACATGTCTTGCTGCACGCCCAATGGTTTGGATCAGTGAACGTTCAGAACGTAAAAAACCTTCCTTATCCGCATCTAAAATCGCCACCAAAGAAACTTCTGGCATGTCCAAACCTTCACGTAGCAAGTTGATCCCCACGATCACATCATGTATGCCTGTACGTAATTCATGGATAATTTTCACTCGCTCAACCGTATCAATATCAGAATGCAAATACGCTACTTTTACGCCATATTCTTTTAAATATGAAGTCAAATCTTCAGCCATACGTTTGGTCAGTGTTGTCACCAACACTCGCTCATTCAGCTCTTTACGAATATTGATTTCGGAGAGTACATCATCGACTTGGGTTAAAACTGGACGTATCTCAATTTCTGGATCGACTAAACCTGTTGGACGAACCACCTGCTCGGCAACTTGGACTGATTTTTCCAGTTCATATTTTGCAGGTGTTGCGCTGACATAAATGGTCGTCGGAACAATACGCTCCCATTCCTCAAACTTCATTGGGCGATTATCCAAGGCGCTTGGTAAGCGAAAACCATAATTAACCAAGTTTTCTTTTCGAGAACGGTCACCTTTGTACATCGCACCAATTTGAGGAACTGTCACATGTGACTCATCAATAATCAGTAAGGCATCATCTGGAATATAATCGAACAATGTTGGTGGTGCTTCACCTGCCGGACGACCAGACAAATGTCTTGAATAATTTTCAATCCCATTGGTATAGCCGAGTTGTTGCATCATTTCCAAGTCATAACGCGTACGTTGTTCGATCCGTTGCGCTTCTAACAACTTTTCATGCTCTTTAAAGAAAACCAAACGTTCTGCAAGTTCATCTCGTATCGTTCCAATAGCACGTTCAAGATTATCTTTTGGAGTGACATAGTGGCTTTTTGGATAAATCGTCACACGAGGGGCTTTACGTACCAGTTTCCCGGTAATTGGATCAAACCAACGAATCGAATCGACTTCATCGTCAAACAGTTCAACACGGATGGCATGTTGGTCCGATTCGGCAGGGAAAATATCAATAATTTCACCACGAATACGGTAAGTACCTCGTAAAAACTCCAGCTCATTGCGTGTATATTGCATTTCGACAAGACGGCGAATAATGTCATCACGACTGATTCTGTCTCCTTGTACAATATGCAACAACATACTCATATAAGCATTTGGATCACCCAAACCATAGATGGCTGAAACTGAAGCCACAATAATGGCATCCCGTCGCTCTAACAGTGCACGTGTTGCTGAAAGACGCATTTGATCAATATGATCATTAATCGCTGAATCTTTTTCAATAAATGTGTCAGAAGAAGGCACATAAGCTTCGGGTTGATAATAATCATAATAACTGACGAAATATTCGACAGCATTGTTGGGAAAAAATGCTTTAAATTCACCGTAAAGCTGGGCTGCAAGGGTCTTATTGTGCGCCATGATAATAGTTGGTCTTTGCGTCTGAGCAATCACATTTGCCATGGTATAGGTTTTACCAGAACCAGTCACACCCAATAAAAGCTGATCATGAAAACCTTGATTTATCCCTGCAACTAATTTTTCGATCGCCTGCGGTTGATCACCAGCAGGCTGGTAGTTTGTAACAAGTTCAAAAGGTTGATGATCATTCACAATAATTCACTCTTTTAACCAAGAAGAAAGAAGCTCGTGCAGTTTAACAGAAACCGACTTGAGCAAAAGATTTACCTTAAACTTAATGGGGGTTTTTTACACAATATTCAACAAATACCTTGACCCTTTTTTATTTCGATAGCAACATGGAATTAAGCCGATTAAAGGATTGAAAAACATGACATATCACTACCATGATGAAAGCATTATCAAAACTTTACCTGAAGACACTGTATTTGTTTTCGGAAGTAATTTGGCAGGAACACATCAAGGTGGTGCTGCAAAAACAGCGCATTTATTTTTCGGGGCAACCAAAGGTGTGGGACGTGGTTGGGCAGGTCAGAGTTTTGCAATTCCAACCATGAATGAACATTTACAACAAATGCCGCTTTCACAAATTCAACATTATATTGATGATTTTAAAATATATGCGAAGAATCATCCAAAAATGAAGTATTTCATTACGTCTGTGGGATGTGGTGTTGCAGGTTATAAAGTTGAAGAAATCGCGCCCATGTTTAAGGGAATCGCGCGTAATGTGATTTTTCCAGTCTCATTCCGCCCTTTCGTTGAAAAGACATTACCCAAGCTGACGCAAAAATTGTTGCATAGTTTTATTACAGATCAGGTCATTTTTAGTGCTGATCCTGAGCAAGCAATAAAAAATTTAGATTTAACAGATGCAGAAAAAAGCCTAGCCACGATTATTTTAAACACGCCCATGTACCCAAATGACAGTAATGGACGTGATCGGATTTTTGAAATACAAGACATTCTTCACAATCTGCATGGCAAAATAATTGAATTCCAACCGAACTCTGAAGGTTCAATGATTATTGGTGGTGCGATTCTGGCATTGTTAGAGCTTTATCATTTAAATGAAACAGATTTTATTGATGTATGGACAGGTCAACGTGTGATTGCAGCGCCTAAAGCAGAACATCATGCCAAGAAGTAAGTCAGGTATAGTGCATAGGATCACTTTTTCTTCACATCACAATATATTTAGGTATTGCCATTTTACCGTATTATATTTAAGCTAAATTTATAAATAATAAAATGGAATAAGAATGGAGCAAATCGATTTAACGATTTTTAATTTGTCTCCCATTGCGATGTGGCTACAGGATTTTAGTGGCATCAAAAAGATTTTTGATGCCTGGGCTGCTGAAGGTATATCTGATATACAGCATTATTTAATCGAAGATCCTCAACGTTTAGTCCCCTGTCTAGCTGCAATTAAAACCATTGATGTCAATCAAAGTACACTCAATTTGTATGAAGCCCATAATTTAGAAGAAATTATAGAAAAATTTTCAGAAATGCATACTCAAGACACTGAGATGATGCATATTGAATTTTTTTCAGCATTGTGGAACAAACAAAAAAATTGCTCTATTCCAGTCATTAACTATACTTGTCAAGGTAAAAGAATCGATGTCCAGTTGAGAGCCAACATTTTGTCCGATGACAAGGATTGTTGGGATCGAGTGCTATTGACCACTGAGGATATTTCGCAATCACAAAATGCGCGGCGTTTTGCTGAATCTTTATTTTTACATTCCCCAACCGCACTGTGGGTAAAAGACTATAGCAAGATCAAAACAATATTTGATCAACTCAAAGCCAATCACCTTACAGATTTAAAAAGCTACATCGAAAAAAATCCTGATTTTTTGTTTTTTTGTTTTAAAAACATTCAGACTATGGGTGTCAATCAGGCTTTACTTGATCTCTTTTGTGCCTATAATAAACAACAGTTTTGTCTGCATCTACATCGTATTTTTAAAGATCATCTTCAAAATTTTTCTCAACAACTATTATATTTATGGGATGGACAGCATCAAATTAAACGAGAATGTGAATATCAGTCGGTGCATGGTGATTTAATTCATGTTCAAGAACACTTCGTCATTTTCCCTGACTCACAACATAATTGGGATACCGTGCAAATTGCATTTACAGATTTAACTGAACGAAAAAAATTAGAAGATTATTTACACTACGCCAATCAACATGATCAATTGACCCAATTATATAACCGTACGTTTTTTAGTGAAGAAATCCAACGTTTACAATCCACAGCATTTCATTCACTTTCCTGTATTTATTTGGATATTAATGGATTAAAAAAAATCAATGATGTTCAAGGTCATCATATTGGAGACTTATTAATCCAAAGATTTGCAGAACTTTTAAAAACATCAACCATAAAAACCAATTATTCAGTATCTCGTATAGGCGGAGATGAGTTTGTAATTTTAATGCCTGAAGCAAATCAACGTGATATAGATAATCTCATAACCATAATTCAAAAAAAATTATTGGCTGATCAATTAGCGTTTCCACACCATCCAATTCGTGTTGCATTTGGTTATGCAAGTATAAATCAGCAAGGTGATATCGCGGATTTATTAAAAAAAGCCGATCAAATGATGTATAAGGATAAACAATATTTTTATTTAAATCAGGTCAGTCGTCAGCATGATTTTAAATATTAAAAATACACTTTTACACTAATTGTCAGTAAATGGACAAAGTGAGTCAGTTATCACTATTTTTTAGAGATAATAAATAATTTACATTTTATTTTTGCTTATTATTTTACATCCTTAAATTTTAGGATATATTCCAAAACAATTAAATGACTTTTATAGCAAACGAGAATCTTGTAATGGCATTTTCCGATTCTTCTATTTTTGATATATCCCCCACACCTATGTGGTTAGAAGATTATAGTGCAATAAAAGAACAATTTAATCAGTGGAAAGGTCAAGGGATTACAAATCTTCAAAGCTTTTTAGAAGCACATCCAGAACAAGTGACTCAATGCGCACATAAAATTAAAATTGTTAAAGTGAATCAAAAAACTTTACAGCTTTTTGAAGCAAAAAATCAAAAACATCTCTGTCAAAATTTAAATGTTATTTTCCAAAAAGAAATGTTTGATTCACATATCAAAGAGTTGGTTGCACTTTGGGAAGGTCAGACAGAGTTTTCCAGCACCACTGTAAATTACACGATTTCAGGAAAAAAGCTGGACATCAAACTACGTGGCGCGGTGATGCCTGGTTCAGAAGAGAGTTTAAATCAAGTTCTTATTACCACAGAAGATATTACAGACTATCAAAATGCCCGTCGTCTAGAAGAAAAAAATCGACAACTTGCAGAATCTCGCTTTATCTATTCACCTGCTTCATTATGGGTAGAGGATTTTAGTCGGGTCAAAATGCGTTTAGATCAGTTACGCCAAATCGGTATTGATGATTTTAGAACCTTTTTGGATGTACATACAGACTTTGTGAACCAATGTATTGAAGATATTATTTTACTGGATGTCAATCAAGCAACACTGGACTTATTTAAGGCTCCAGATAAAGAAACCTTATTTAAAAACTTAAACAAAGTCTTTGCCAAAGAAATTTACCAAACATTCCGAGAGCAGTTGATTGAATTGTGGAATGGTAAAATTCACCATCAACGTGAAGCGATCAATTACGCTTTAGATGGCTCGGTACGGAATGTATTGTTGCAATTTACTGTTTTCCCTGGTTATGAGGAAGACTGGAGTTTAGTTCAAGTCGCACTCACCGATATTACGGCGCGTAAAAAAGCAGAAAGTTATTTGGAATACCTAGGTAAACATGATGTATTGACCAAATTATTTAACCGTTCATTCTATACAGAAGAAATTAATCGTTTAGAACGCAATATATTGCGTCCGACCTCTGCAGTTTTCATCGATATGAATGGGTTAAAAGCCATTAATGATCAATTCGGTCATGATATTGGGGATGGTTTGTTACGCCGAATGGGCAATATTCTCAGTCGTACGATTGCCAATACCAGTTATACCGCATCCAGGATTGGCGGAGATGAATTTGTACTGCTCATGCCTGCAGCCAATGAGCAAATGGTTGAATCTATGATTATGACCATAGAGGAATTACTGAATATTGATAATCAGTACTACTCTTCACAGCCGATCAGCATTGCAATTGGTTATGCCACAACCAATGAAAATGAAAGTATTGATAATATGTTGAAGCGTGCGGATTTATTGATGTATCAAAAAAAGAAAAATTATTATGAATACGTCACTGAAATGCTCAATGAACAAAACTTAATATAAAACGGGAAAGCTTAGCCGAAACCCTCAACACCAGCTTGATATATCTAGGGTCTGTGGACAATTCGTCTATGTTTGCGACTAGGTGTGTTTTTTAGGCGATTCTAGGCGCGAAATACGAAATTTAGTCATTCTAAGTGAGTAGTTCGTAACGACGAAGTGCCAAAAAACACGCTAGTCCCGAAGGGTTGTGGCTAAAATTATCTCAGGCTACGTTATGAAACTTAAAAATAGTCTCGCTATTCTCTTCATTTCATGCCTTGCCTGCTCAATTTTAACCTACAACGCAAGCCATTTATGAAATGTCCATAGACCCTAAAAATAAGACATAAAAATAGGTGCTTTATGCACCTACCTTTTTTATTCAAACTTTAACGTTTACCCATCGAACGACGTGTACCACGTGGAGGCATCCAAGTACGGTCTGCATATTGCTCAGGTTTTGGGCGCACTTGATTGTGGGCAACATCATCTACATTTTCAATAGCTGATGGTATTGGAAAAGGTAAATTCACCAATGGCTTTTTTTTGGGAGTATTTTGGGTGCTCATGTGATTCACTCAATTTTAACTGGCTATATTGTACGTAAATTTTGCCCTTGATGCGAGTGATCTCCATTGCGCTTATTTATTTGTATTCTCTTGATACATTAATTTTTTGTTTTTCGTGAATATTTGGTCAATTTGCATAAATATTAAACGACCAAACCTTAAAATTTAGGCTATGATAATGTGCTTTTTATTTTTTAATCCCTATAAGAAGGAATAATGCCGTGGACGTACGTCTCTCTGATCGTGTAAATGCCATCAAACCGTCTCCAACGCTTGCTGTTACCAATAAAGCTGCTGAATTAAAGGCTGCTGGTAAAAATGTAATCGGATTGGGCGCAGGCGAACCAGATTTTGACACCCCACAACACATCAAAGATGCTGCTATTACAGCAATTAACAACGGTTTTACCAAATACACCGCTGTTGATGGTACCCCAGGCCTTAAAAAAGCGATTATTGCTAAATTAAAACGTGATAATAATCTTGATTATGCAGCAAACCAAATTTTGGTTTCGTGTGGTGGTAAACAGTCTTTCTTTAACTTGGCGCTGGCTTTGTTAAATAAAGGTGATGAAGTGATTATCCCTGCACCATATTGGGTTAGCTATCCTGACATGGTGATTATTGCAGAGGGTGTTCCTGTTATCGTGAAGTGTGGTGAAGAACAGCGCTTCAAGATCACTCCTGCTCAATTAGAAGCAGCGATTACTGATAAAACACGTTTGGTGGTTTTAAACAGCCCTTCAAACCCTACTGGGATGATCTATACTAAAGCTGAACTTGAAGCCTTGGCTGAAGTTTTACGCAAATACCCTGAAGTTTTTGTAGCATCAGACGATATGTATGAACCAATCCGTTGGGATGATGAGTTCTATAATATTGCAACAGTTGCACCTGATCTTTATGACCGTGTCATCGTGTTGAATGGTGTATCTAAAGCTTATGCAATGACTGGATGGCGTATTGGTTATGCTGCTGGTCCAGCAAAATTAATCGGTGCGATGAAGAAGATTCAATCACAATCAACATCTAACCCAACATCGATTTCACAAGTAGCTGCTGAGGCTGCATTGAATGGTCCTCAAGATGTTCTTGAGCCAATGATTGAAGCATTCAAACGTCGTCATGATCTTGTTGTTCAAGGTCTAAACGACATTCACGGCATCACTTGTTTACCTGCTGACGGCGCATTCTATGCTTATGCAAACATTCGTCCTTTGATTCGTGCTAAGGGTCTAAAGTCTTGCACTGAATTCTCTGCATGGTTACTTGAAGAAACTGGTGTTGCTGTTGTACCTGGCGATGCTTTTGGTTTAGGCGGGTATATGCGTATTTCATACGCAACTGCTGATGAAGTTCTAGTAGATGCGCTTGCACGTATCAAAAAAGCTGCTGATTCAATTGAAGGTATTGATGCTGCAATTGCTTCTATCGAAGCTGAAAAAGCAGCGCAATAGTCTACTATTATCACTGTGATTTGATGTAAAAATGGGTGTATTGATACACCCATTTTTTTGTCTATTGCTCTATCTGCTGTAATACCTTGTTGATCCATCAACGCGAATAAAGATTATTCCTGAAGCAGTAGTCCTGTCGTATTATCACCATCGTTACCTGTACCGTAATGCTCAATTCGTCTTTGATCAGGTTGTGGTGTATAGGTATTTGATAAAGCATAAACTTTTTCATGGTCAACCAATAATAAACCTGAAGTATTGTCACCATCGTTACCTGTACCATAATGTTCAATACGCGGTTCTTTGGTTCTTTGTTGCTTTGATGCCGGAACGAGTTTCATCGGCTGTTTCAGCAAAAGACCTGAGCTATTATCACCATCATTACCTGTACCAAAGTGATCAATTTTCATGTTTTGCTCATGATGTTGTGATGCAAAACTAGAACTTGCAACACCACATAGACCAATAAAAACAAATTTGATCAAAGTTTTCATGTAATTCTCCTGTGATAATTCAATTTTCATTCTAAAGATTGAAGTTATACAAAGAATGGTCATGAAAATTACATTTGAGACATACAAAGCGGGCTGCATACTTCTTGAATAATCATGATGTTGAGTCAAATTGCTGAAGTACGTAGCGTTACTTTTCCTTACTATCTGATCCATCCCCCGCCAAGCGCTTTATATAGCTGGATTTCATTGTTCAATTGTTCCAAACGCGTTTGGATTAACTGCTGTTGGGTAGCATATAAGGTACGCTCTAAATCTAAAACGACAAAGTAATTATCTTGACCTGCTTTAAACCTCAGCTTTGCCAATTGATATGCTTTCTCACTGGCATTCACACTTTGCTGCTGTGTTTTAATTTGCTCATCCAGTGTGGCTTGCCCTGCAAGATGATCCGAGACTTCACGAAATGCAGTTTGAATAGCTTTGTTATAATTCACTATTTCGATTCTTTTTAACACTTGAGCATGATTTAAATTGGCTCTATTCGCACCAGCATGAAAAATAGGTAAGCTAATCTTAGGAATAAAATTCCACATACCTGTTCCTGAATCAAACAGATCACTTAAACTAGAACTCGCAATACCGACTGAACCAGTTAACTGAATAGAAGGGAAAAATGCAGCACGTGCCACACCAATATTGGCATTGGCACCTAAAAGCATATGTTCAGCCGCTCTAATATCTGGACGTCTCATCAATAAATCAGAAGGTAAGCCTGCGGAGATCTGCGAAAGCAATTTGCGGTCTGATAAATCTTTAGCTTGGTCAAGTTCTAACGCTATTGATTGAGACAAAGGCGTGCCCATCAATAAAATTAAAGCATTGCGATCTTGTGCAACCAATCTCACCATTTTTGACTGATCAAATTGTGCCGCACGTAAGGACATTTCAGCCAAACTTAAATCAAATTGTGTGGCTTGACCATTTTTAACCAAAGCCTTGGTCAGCTCATAGGATTGTTGCTGTGCCTGAACTGTTGCACGTGTCAAACTCAATTGTTCGTGGTTTGCCTGTAAGGTCATATATGCACGTGCAACTGCCGAAACTAAACTCATGTGTACCGCAGTTCGTGTTTCGTCTGAGGCTAGATAATTTTGTAATGCCTGTTCATTTAAATTTCTTAGTCGTCCCCACAGATCAAGTTCCCATGCCACTGAACTTAACCCCAATTGATATATACGACGATTATAGGCAATATCTGACGGAAGCTTTTGAACTGTTGCATCAGCATTGGTGCTTAAATGTGGAAACAAGTCTGCACGTCGAATACGATATTGTGCTTCAAGTGCAGCAACATTTAGCGCAGCTATCTTCAGATCATGATTGTTCGCCAATGCATGTTCAATCAGTTGCTGTAGTAATGGATCCTTAAAAAAAGCCCGCCAGCCGATATCTAGAACATTCTCAGCATTCTTCGGATGTGTATATATTTTTGGATACGCATCTCCTTGTGGATATTGCAACGCAATATCCACATTTGGACGTTCATATTTAGGAGCAAAAGAACAACCAGAAATCAGCACGATTAAAAAAGTAACAACCAACTGCTGATGAGGTATAAATCGATAACGTAAATATTGCTGTTGTATATGAAACTTGCTCATTACAATTTCTCCTCATTCGCTAAACGTGCCTTTTGTTCACGCGCTAAAATAAATTTCCGAATGACGACATAAAACACTGGGGTAAATAATAAACCGAATATAGTGACCCCAAGCATTCCAGAAAATACGGCGATTCCCATTGCATGACGCATTTCCGCACCTGCACCTGTGGCTAAAACAAGTGGGATAACGCCCGCGATAAAGGCAATCGAGGTCATTAAAATAGGACGTAATCGTAAGCGTGCCGCTTCCAAAACAGCCTCGAGTGGATCTAATCCCTCCTCTTCTTTGGTTCGGGCAAACTCAACAATCAAGATCGCATTTTTTGCAGCCAATCCTACCAACACAACGAAGCCAATTTGCGTAAAAATATTATTGTCACTGCCAGACAACCACACACCAACTATTGCAGACAATAGCGCCATAGGTGCAATAAGAAGTACTGCAAACGGCATAGACCAACTATTGTACTGAGCCGCCAAGATCAAAAAGGCTAAAATCACGGTTAGAGGGAAAATGTAGAGTGCTGTATTGCCTGCCATTTTTTCTTGATAGGTCAAATCTGTCCACTCATATGTCATGCCTTGCGGAAGTGTTTCCTTAACAATTTTTTCAATTGCATCTGCTGCCTGACCTGAAGAATATCCTGGTGCAGGGCTACCACTAATGTCTGCAGAGCGAAAACTGTTATAGTGCATCACACGGTCTGGTCCTGAGCTTCGGGTAATATTGACAAAAGTTGAAAGCGGAATCATCTCACCAGCACTATTTCTGACTTTAAGCTGTTCAAGATCTTGAGATTGCATACGGAATGGTGCATCTGCCTGTACAATCACTTTATAAGTGCGCCCAAAGCGATTGAAATCATTGACATAGATCGACCCCATATTGACATGTAAAGTTTCAAAGATTTCATTTAAAGCCACACCTTGTGACTTGGCTTTGACTCGATCAATATCGACTTCAAGTTGTGGAGCATTTGCTTGGAAACTTGCCAACATGCCTACCAATTCAGGTGCTTGCGCAGCTTTTGCCATAATTTGTGCTTGAACCTGAGCCAATGCATTAAAACCATGTCCTGATCGATCTTCAATTTGTAACTTAAATCCGCCTGTAGAACCTAAACCCGGTACAGGTGGTGGTGGGAATATACCGACAAATCCGTCAGGAATTTGGCTAAATTTACCCATTAATTTGCCTGCAATGGCATTGGCAGACAAAGAAGGATCTTGTCGTTGTTCAAACGGGTCTAACATGGCAAACATGAGCGCTGAATTGGGAATATTGACAGGTCCATTCACCGATAATCCGGGGAATGCAACGACACTTTCAACACCAGGTTCATCTAAAGCAATCTGGGTCATTTTTTTTACCACAGCTTCAGTTCGATCAAGTGATGCCCCTGTTGGAAGCTGTGCAATCCCGACCAAGTAATATTTATCTTGCGCAGGGACAAAACCGTTTGGAACCTTATTAAAACCTAGCCAAGTTAGCGCTAAAAATCCTGCATAAAGAAACAGAATAATTGCACTCATACGCACACCCTTGCGTACAGACCAAACATAGCCATCTGATGCTTTATCAAAGAAACGGTTAAATCGCTTAAAGAACCATCCAAATAAAAACTCGATCAATCGTGATAAACGATCGCGTTTTGTTGTATCACCATGAGGTTTGAGCAGTATTCCTGCCAACGCTGGAGAAAGCGTCAACGAGTTAATCGCAGATAAAATGGTTGAAATTGCAATCGTTAAGGCAAATTGTCGATAAAACTCACCTTGTAAGCCTGTTAAAAATGCAGAAGGAATAAACACTGCTGATAAAACTGCAGTAATTGCCAAAATCGGTCCCGTGACTTCAGTCATTGCCTTGCGGGCAGCTTCTTTAGGTGCTTCGCCCCCGACAATATGCCGTTCTACATTTTCCACAACCACAATTGCATCATCGACCACAATACCGATGGACAACACCAAACCAAATAGGGTGAGTGTGTTCAATGTAAAGCCAAAATAATGCATTAATGCGAAAGTACCTACCAGTGAGACAGGGACTGCTACCAATGGAATGATTGAAGCACGCCATGTTTGTAGGAACACGATAACCACGATTACAACTAAGGCAATCGCTTCTAAAAGCGTGATGATTACAGATTTTAGAGAAGCACGGACAAAAATTGTTGGATCATAGGCAATTTTATATTCCATGCCTTGTGGAAAATTCTTTTGCATTTTTTCCATACTGCGATGAACCGCAGTGGATACATCCAAGGCGTTTGCCCCTGGGCTTTGAAAGATCTGTAAAGCCACCGCAGGTTTACCATCTAATAGGCTTCGTAAAGAATATGCATCTGCACCCATTTCAATGCGTGCGACATCTTTTAGATAAGTAACCTGACCATTCTCACCTGTTTTTAGGATAATCTCGCCAAACTGCTCAGGTGTTGTCAAACGCCCCAAGGTATTCACGGTAAGCTGAAATGCTGCTGAAGCATGCGGTTGCTGTCCGACAGAACCGGCTGCCACCTGAACGTTTTGTTCCCGAATCGTTTTGACCACATCATTTGCTGTTAAACCACGATATGCAATTTTTTTAGGGTCAATCCAAACCCGCATTGCATATTCTCCCCCCCAAGCCACGACACTTCCCACGCCAGGCAAACGTGAAAGCTCATCACGTACATTTAAATTTGCGTAATTTGAAACATAGAGGTAGTCATGATATTTATTTTTCGATTGAAGATGGACCACCATCAAGATATCAGGAGAAACCTTTTGCGTGATTACTCCAATTCGTTGCACTTCAGGAGGTAGTCGAGGTAAGGCTCTTGATACCCTATTTTGTACCTGAATTTCTGCCAGATTGGGATCAGTTCCTTGCTTGAATGTTACGGTCAGCACCATTCGACCATCTGTAGCGGTTTGAGAATTCATATACAGCATGTTCTCAACACCATTAATTTCCTGTTCCAATGGTGAAGAAACAGTTTCTGCAATCACTTGTGGATTTGCACCTGGAAAACTCGTTGAAACTTGGACTGTAGGCGGCGTAACCGGAGGATATTCACTGAGCGGAAGTTTAAATAATGCCAAAGTTCCGACAATCAACATCAATACAGAAATGACGATTGCAAATATTGGTCTATCTACAAAAAAGTGAGGGAAATTTTTCATTATTTTTCTCCCTGATTCGCAACTTTAGCTTGTTGTGTATTGTCTTGCATAGGAACGATATTGGGGTTTACTTGCATTCCAGGTCCAACCAAACCTTTGAGAATGATTTTTTCACCAGATTTCAAACCTTGATCGATAATGCGAAGCCCATTAAACATTGCACCCAATTTGACAGGTCGATATTCAACTTTATTTCCAGCACCGAGTATTAAGACATAATTTTTATCCTGATCTGAACCGACTGCCTGATCATCTATTAAAATCGCTGGATAATTTGCACCTGTTGTTAACTGAATACGTGCAAACATTCCAGAGCTTAATTCACCTTGTTTGTTTTCTACTGAAGCTCTGACACGAATTGTTCCTGTGCGCTGGTCTACTTGGTTACTGATAAAATTTAATTGACCGAGATAAGGATGATTTTCGGTATTGGCTAATCCCATAGCGATGGGTAAATTAAGCAATCCCTGTTTGTTCTGCTCTTTTAACTTTAATAAGGTGGCTTCATCCAAATCAAAATATACGTACAAAGGGTTTACGGAAACAATGCTGGTCAACAAAGTCGTATTACTGGTATTGCCACCCGTGATTAAATTACCAGCAGTCACTAAAACGCGATCAACACGCCCTGATATGGGTGCTTTGATATTGGTATAAGACAAGTTAAGTTTTGCTTCATCTACAGCCGTATGTGCTTCTTGCACTTGAGCCTGACGATTGTTTTTTGTGGCTAGAGCGTCATCGTATATTTTTTTAGAAACCGCGCCACTGGCAAGCAATTGATTGGCACGATTAAAGTCTGCAATGGCTTGTTTATATTGGACATCAATCGCCTTTAATCGTGCTTGAGCAATGTCCAATGCCAATTGAAAAGGTTCAGGATCAATTTTAAAAAGTGTCTGACCTTTTTGGACATAACTTCCTTCTGGCACACTGACCCTTTCAATTACACCACCGATACGAGAACGTAACTCAACGCTTTGGGGAGCAGACAAATACCCCGTATATTCAGCAGTGGGTCTAAGTTCATGTGTAATCACTTCTGCGACTGGAACTGTAGGTGCTGGTGCTGCGGTTGCTGCCTGTGCTTGAGTTTTACTTTGTTGGTTTTGTGCATTATAAATGAGCCCCCCTGAGATCACAGCAGCGACTGCAATAGAGACTACGATCATTTTAGCTTTCATATTATGCCCCATTTCCTGAGATGCTACGGTGTATTCAAAACGTTGTTGTAGCGATAGCGGTCAGGTTAAAGCTTCCCATTACTGGAAAGTCAATAGGATTATTTAGCAATATTTAATGATTTGATAAGGAAAAATAATAAAGAAATAATGCTGAAAAACTTTAAAATTCACATATGTATTTTTTTCTAATACGAAATTAAAACTTTAAAAAAAGAGTTCTTACAAATTAAGTTTTGGCTGATTTCTAAAATTATAAAGTTTTTTGACTATGAAACTTTGAATATCGCATCATAATACGTAGATCAAGATCAAGTGCGTAATACCTTGTTTTATATTTAAAGTGTAAATCAAATTTGCATCATCCACCTATGGTCAATCTGCTGAAAAACACGTACAGCAAAATCGAATTTTTTTGAATAATAAAATTAATGTGATGAAAATATTGTTTGATGATACAAAGCTTTTATAGCCTTGCTTTTCTAAAGTTTAAATCCATTTCTGTAGGCGAAGACTCGTTTTACTTAACTCATTTTTATTTAACCACATTCTTGCGCTACAAACAAAGCAGTGCTTTGTTTTTGCTTATATCCCCCGCTCAGCATGGCGACTTCCATGTCGTCTCAGGATAGAAAGGTGATCTATGATTCAAAAGTGCAAAACAAATGAAATCATCCAAGTCTTTAAAAACTTGTATAAAAAGCATAAAGTTCATTGCATATAAATGTTTGATATCAAAGCGCATGTATGAGTAATCAGGTGGTTTGATGATATATTAAATGATGGAAATCCAGTCTCAACTCAACCGATATGAATATGCTGTCGTGCTTTGATTTACTCAGAATTTTTTCCCTGTAAATAAAAGCTGGGAGCAAGACCTAATGAGCGTTTAAATGCGGCGGTAAAAGCACTACTGCTGCTATAGCCTAACTCCATTGCAACATGGGTAATGGGTTGACCCAACTCCATACGCATGAATGCATTCAATAAACATGCCTGTTGTCGCCAATGGCTAAAACTCATTCCTGTTTGTAGTCTAAAGATTCGAGTGAAATGGCGTCGACTCATCCCGACTTGTTTTGCAATTTGATCAAGATCTTTATCTAAACTGGGTGCTTTTAAAATCTCTAAACATAATGCGCTCAACCTTGCTTCTTGAGGCAAAGGTGCATTGAGCGGTAATTCAGGCATCATCGCAATTTCTTTAATCATTAATTGCATTAAGTAATCATCTCTGCCATCCAGTTCATATTCCACAGGAATATCTATTGCCGCAGATAAAAGTTCATGCAGTAAGGGAGAAACATTAATGACCGCACAGTATTCTAACAACCCTGCTTTCTTAGCCACTTCTGGAACAATATAGGCACTGCGAGTTTTGGTGATGCCACGCATATGGACTTCGTGCTGTATACCATTGGGAATCCATAATGCACGACGGGGAGGAACAACCCAACTTCCAAGATCTGTATTGACCGTTAATACCCCCGTAATAGCATATAAGCATTGCCCTCTTTTATGGCTATGACTGGGTAATATTGTACCGTCTGGGTAATCATTCCCTGTTGCCATAACAATACGCGCTGTATCTTCAACATCACGCACCCGAATATTTCGCATGATTTTTCTCTTAAAAATGACCCGAACTCGATAGTTTATGTCCCAAATATGATTGTGGGTCAATGAAGCTTCAGTTTAGGATAAAAACACTCAGAAACAAAGCCTTTTATCGAATGCTGCAAGCATATAGAGCTTGTCGGAGAAATCATGCCAAGTCATAGCAATACCGTTGTCGAAACTCCATTTACCCAAGAAAAAATTCCGTCAGATGATTATCCGCAAAAGTTTGTATTGCGCATTGTCGGTGCCATCGCGATTGCCCATTTATTGAATGATTCTATTCAAGCCGTCGTTACAGCAAGCTACCCGATGTTAAAGGCAGAGTTTTCGCTCAGTTTTGCGCAAATCGGCTGGATTGCTTTGGTTTATCAAATTACTGCATCGTTATTACAACCTTGGATTGGCTTATATACCGACAAACATCCAAAACCGTATTTGTTGCCAGCAGGTATGGGAGTCACTTTAGTTGGAATCGGTTTAATTGCTATCGCCAGCAACTTTCAAAGCTTATTGATCGCAGCAGCGCTGATTGGTGTTGGTTCATCAACATTTCACCCTGAAGCATCACGTATTGCTCGTACAGCTTCAGGTGGTCGTTTTGGTACAGCACAATCGATGTTTCAAGTGGGGGGAAACACAGGATCAGCATTAGGTCCATTAGTGGCAGCAGCCGTGATCATCCCCAATGGTCAAGGAGCCATTGGGCTTTTTGTTGTTGTTGCTGCTTTAGCGATCTTTGTGTTGTTACGTGTGACCAAATGGTTGCTTCAACAAGCACCAGTACAAGGTACCACAAGTCAACAAAAAACCTCCAAACTCTCTCGCCACCAAGTCATTCAAGCGATGTCGGTGATTTGTGTTTTGATGTTTGCCAAATTTATTTATATTGCAGCCATTACCAATTATTTTACTTTCTATTTGATCGAACGCTTTAATGTTTCCATTCAAACCTCTCAACTGTATTTGTTTATTTTTCTCGGTGCGGTCGCACTTGGAACATTTGTTGGAGGTCCTGTTGGTGATCGAATCGGAAGAAAAGCTGTGGTCTGGGTTTCATTTTTAGGTGTTGCCCCTTTTGCGCTCATGCTTCCTTATGTGGGTTTAACAGGAACAGCGATACTCACCGTAATTATTGGCTTGGTGATGTCCTCTGCTTTTTCGGCTTTGGTGGTATATGCACAGGAAGCCGTTCCAGGGCGTGTCGGCATGATTGCAGGTTTAATGTTTGGTTTGATGTTCGGAATTGGTGGTGTAGGTGCCGCGGGACTGGGGCATTTAGCAGACACACATGGAATTGTCTGGGTCTCTAAATTATGCTCATTTCTTCCTTTATTAGGATTTATGACTGCTTTACTGCCAAATACACAACAGAAATAAAGTAAATCTCATGATCAGTAAAGCAATGTCTTTACTGATCTTTTCTAAAAAATTACCCTTTCACCATAAAACTCAAGTTGCTTGTTTGCATTTTTTCATACTTATCAAAACTAAGACTAACTTAGTTCCAAACTTACAATCGGCATGCTATAAAATATTGGTTTACTTTGCTGATCACAACGACAAATGTTCAATTAAAAAATCCAGAAAAACACGTGTTTTAGCGGGTAAAGAACGAGTATTTGAATAGAGCAATTGAATATTTTGCATAGGCAAATCAAAATCAGGCAATAAACGAATCAATCGCTTTTGTTGCAAATCATCTTCAACTAACCACGCTGGGCAAATGGCAACACCCATAGAGGCCAATGCCATTTGATGAATCGCTTCAGCTGAATTAGATTCGTATTGGTACCTCACAGAGGGTAAAGCGTACTGTTCACCACCACGGTTTTGTAAAACATATTGGGTATCCTGCCAGTTTAATAAACTGTGTCCAATCCAAGGGACATGGGCTAAGTCTGCAATCTGATTGATTGGATGATGTGCTAGAAATTCAGCTGTAGCAACTAAATAAATTGGGTATTGACCAATTTTTCGAGATTTCAATGATGAATCTTTTAAGTTTCCCAATCGAATAACCAAATCAAGTTTTTTAGTCACCAAATCATCCAAAGAAGAGTTAAAGGTATATTGCAGTTGCAGCTTAGGATACTGTTGGCAAAACTTTCCCAATAGCGGCAAAATATATTTTTGCCCAAACTCATTGGTCGAAGAAAATCTCAAAACACCTGTTACATTGGTTGCTAAATTTTGGCTACGTTCAAAAGCTTCATTAATCTGTAATTGAATTTGTTTGAAATCATCATAAAAATTTTTACCGATTTCAGTTAAAGCAATATTGCGAGTATTGCGGATTAACAAACTTGCATCTAACGACCGCTCCAAATGTTTGATATCAATACTGACCATTGATCGACTAAGCCCCAAAATTTCAGCAGCCTTGGTAAATGAACCAGAATCTACGACCTGTAAAAAGCTGGTAATTTGTTTGAGATTCTTCTGCATGGAATCAATCATTGTTTGAGATTATTAAACAATGATTTTACTGTGTATGCATCGACAGTAAAAGGTTGGCATCGTACGCTCCATCGTCTTGGAGGTCGCTATGTCTTATCGTTATAAAATAGCAACAGTATTTTTACTTGGGTTTTTTATTGATTGCATCAATATTTTTATGTCAGCAATTGCGCTACCCAGTATAGCAACAATATTTTCAGTCACTCCGTCCATGACTGCATGGGTAAGCAATGCCTATATTCTTGGTTTAGTCTTGATCATGCCAATCAGTTTGTGGCTTTCAAGCCTAATGGGATACCGAAAACTACTCTGTTTTTCAATGTTATTGTTTTCGTTCAGTATTTGCTTCATTGGTTTTAGCACTTCCATTTACAGTTTAATTTTTTGGCGTTTCATCCAAGGAGTTTCAGGTGGATTATTGATTCCTGTTGGGCAGGCATTGGTATTTGGCTTATTCCCTAATCATGAACGGCAACGTATCTCAACCCTGATTATGGCGATTGCTTTAATTGCTCCTGCGTTTTCCCCAACACTAGGGGGAATCATTGTAGATACGTTCTCTTGGCGCTGGGTATTTTTTTCAAACCTCCCATTTTCATTACTGACCGCATGCCTAGCTTGGTACTGGGTAAGAGATGAGCAACGTCAGTCCGATCAACACCCTGATTTTAAAGGCGTGATTCTCATCAATACTGGACTTTTATGTCTATTGTTGTCATTTTCATTCTACACAGATCTACATCATATTTTCTTTGCGATCACAAGCTTCGCAATTTCAGTCTTGATGCTTATTGTTTATTTGCAGCATTCAGCGCACTGTCATGCTCCCATTCTCAATCTGCAATTATTAAAGAATTGTAATTTACGGACAGCATTTATTGTCTATTATGCAGTACCTGGCATTTTTACTGGCGTGAATTTACTCAATATCTTTAATTTACAATTTAATCTTGGTTTTAATGCCAAACAAACAGGATTGTTTATGTTGCTCTATGCAACAGGTGCACTCGTCTGCATGACAAGTGGTGGGTTTCTCTATCATCGCTTTGGTAAAAAAAAGTTGTTTGTCATCGGAATCACCCTGCATAGCTTAGGCATAGGACTGTTATTTTGGGTAAGCCATGCGACTGATTTAATTCTATTATTTTTTGCATATTTGCTGATGGGTATGGGGGGTGGACTAAGTGCCAATATCGCCCAAATCAGTTCACTTGAAGATTTTACTGGTCAAGATTTATTACAAGGAAGTGTGCTGTGGAACATCAATCGCCAAGTGGCTTTTAGCATAGGGACTGTAGTTCTTCTTTCTATCTTTAGTGTCTTGCCCATCTCAAATCGTTTATTGCATTACCAATATACTTTTCTCATCGCAGCACTTTTGTGCGCAACCGCTTTAATTTTTGTTTGGAAGGAAAAGCCGCATGAATCATCAAATCAATGAAGCTTTAAAAAATATTGTAGACCTACATATTTGGATTGAAGATGTATTTACCAATCCCAATGCACAAGACAGCTTAAAAAAGCTTTTGTCGAGTTTTGATCAAAATTTTAAAATGATTACGACTCAGGGACATTGTGTTAATTTAACTGAAATCACTGCATTATTTAACGAAAATGTAGGGAAAAAACCGTCTTTAAAAACCACACCCTTAAATATTACCCCATTATTTGAATTTGAAAATCATTACTGGATTCAATACCAAGAACATCAACAGTTTCATCAATTACATACATTAAGGATTTCCACAGTGTGTATCAAAATTGAAGATGATCAATGCTATTGGGTATATCTACATGAAACGCCAGTACAATTAACTTAATCATAAGTGGAGAGAATAACTGCTTATATTGACGATCAGTTTTAGCAAATGGTTTCAAATCAAAAAAATCCAAAACCCTCATTAGCAGACAATGGGACTATATGTCTATATAGTCCCGTTTTTAAAATCAAATCGTCATGCATTTACACATAGTTATAATGACTTTGTGCTTAACACGGCATCAAATAATCTGTGAAAATAACAAGATACAACATTTACCCTGCCGCCACTTCTTCGCTAATCCATTGCTGTAATTTGCGAGGTATATTTTTTGTGTTTTCATCAAAACCAAAATATTGCACACCATCATAAGAGCTCATCAAAGCCATAACTTTTCCTGTTTTGGTATTGACGGCGATCACAGCTTTGCTCGCGCCTGCCCCTTTAGGATCATAACCGCTACCAATTAGCCAATCACCCTCACGTTTCATTGCGCTTGATACCACCAACGATGTTTTAACTTTGCTGTATTCTTTGCCTGTCAGTTGTTGAAACTTCTTTTTCCAAGGTTCTGCCTGAATCACATCATAAGGTAGTTTTCCATCTGGTTTCGCCATACCGGCAGTGGCGACTGGGCGTGTACCACACTGTCTTTTGATTTCAGCTTCATAACCAATATTGCCAACTTCCTGCACATTGACACTGCGACCAGCCTTATCCGCACATTGTTCCCATTGTTGTAAGGTTTTTGCCTCAGCAAATAGTGGAATAGTTAACATGCCTGCAATTAAAAATTTAATCGTTTTCATCATTGATCCTTTATCTAGATTGTATTGTTTAATAACCTGACTTTTTCACAAGTTTTGGTGCTTCTGCTTTCTTGACAGAGATCAGTTTTGCAGTATCAAACCCCTCACTCTCACCCCTATATACGGCATAATCACCAACGGTCACCGTGGCATGCCCCGTGTAACCCTCATAACCTTGTTTAGACTTTTTATTAATTTTAAACGCATTGATGGCTTGACTAGACTGGGTAAAACAGAACCATCGTGAACGCTGATCGTTCGAAGTCCGTGGAATCAATTTATCCGAAGGTGTATAAGGATGAAAACAAACCACATCCCCTAAAACTTCATCTTCAAAATAATATGAATATTCGCCACTGACCGTGATTTGTCCTGTGTATTGATCAAACTCACCTGTACTATTCTTTAACTTTAGACCTTCTGCGTGTGCGATCAGCGGAAAGCTTAAAATAGCTGCCAGTAAAATTTTTTTGATTTTCATCCTGTTGTCCTTGAACAAGTGATTTATTTTCAGCACAAGTAGCTGATCTATCATGAAATTATCTAAAGCATTGTTCCATTTTTTTGATGCGATGTTTTCTGAATCATTCAGCCCAATTCCAATGATCTAAATGTATAAATCCGAACAAAACTCATCATGTTGAGATTATTGAGCATCTAATCTTTAAAATTATGTGAAACTGTTAAATACATAACTTAAAAAATTGAATGCGTTTTACATAAAAAATTTTCTATATACAGCGAATACTTGATCCTTTTTCTGTTGAAATAAATATCTATATTTTATCCAAGGTTCAAACTTAGCTTAAAACTTCTGCTTATTTTTCAGCAAGTACGCTTTTATTTATATCATTTTTTTGTAAATCTGATTTTGGTATTTCTCATATTGCCAAACATATGTGACATACTTAAAAAAATAAACACATGAAAAATAATTTAAAAAAATAGAATTATTGATCAAAAACTTTATTTCATATTTATTGAAATATTATGCAATACTCACACTAGTCTGTTGTGCAAAAATCAAATTATTTGGTGCTATTTTGCTTAAACTTTCTGGGATTATAACTAAGATTCATCTATCAATATGCAAAAGGCTTATACGATGCAATTAGATAAAATCAATATAAAACAAGTTCTTGGCATAACTACATTGATGCTATTTTTATCTGCATGTCAATCGAGCAGTGTCAATAAAGTTGTCAAAGACCTCCCCTCACCTCAAGGTCATTATCATGTTCAGGTACTTCAATGCCGCGCAAATGATGCGATGTTTGGTGGTGCAACACAAGTTCAAGTATCAGTACTAAAAAAGGGTGAAACTGAAAGATGTAGAGCTTTTATTCAGTCGATTAACCAGTTTTCAGTGAATACCATCGACTTTGGGCATCCCAATAATGCTTTAGAGTTAGAATGGTTGTCTGAAAATAAATTAAGAGCGTGGCATCGAAGTTTTGCTAAAAATCCAAACAAAAGCTTTGTTGGTCCTTATGTATATGAAAAAAGTGGTCGCTCATCTGTTGATGTTATTTTTTCACCAAAACCATAATCATATTTTTAAACTTGAAATGCTTTAAGAGCACGGTTGTGCTTGATCTCATTTAGAGTAACCTGAGTTCGATAAAAATCCTTGATGAAATATGATACTCGGAAACGTCATCCGCAACTGTTCGAGGCAGGACTACTTTTATAAGATATTGTTTCTGCGACAGATTAAATGTATTACTATTGGTTGACGAGTTTTGCGGTGAGCAGCGATGTCGCTGCGCAAGATGGTTGCCTTGCGGAGCTTCGCTCCTCATGCCAAAACAAAGTATGGCTAGCCACAGGCTGATCTAAAAATTGGATGAACACTCAGCAAGACTCCGCTGAGACTTATTTTTTTCAATAAGTTAAAGGTATGTTTGCGTCGAACTCACATTAGAGTATATTTTTCAAAGCTAACAAAGCTTTTTAATCAGTAGACCTTTTGCGAAAATCATTTTTTAATCATCCAATTGATTAATCCGGCTATCAAATTCATTCTTAAACCAAAGCGTTTACACCTATTTCTATACCACTCAGACAATATCCGAAACATCTTTAATTTTGAATTAAGTGGCTGTACTAGATTA